>JALYJX010000245.1:0-4412 GCA_030775065.1 Gemmatimonadota bacterium
CGGACGGGCTCGCCTCGGTCGCACAGGTGAGCGCCGGCTTGTTCCACACCTGCGCGGTCAAGACAGATGGGACGGTGGTCTGCTGGGGAATCAACGCTTACGGTCAGACTACCGTGCCGGCCGGGCTCACCTCGGTCGCACAGGTGAGCGGCGTCGGCGATCACACGTGCGCGCTCAAGACAGATGGGACGGTGGTCTGCTGGGGAAACAACGATTCCGGTCAGGCGACCGTGCCGGACGGACTCAATCTCACCGGAAACTCCAGGCAGTCCATAAACTTCACGTCAAGTCCGCCGAGCCCTGCTTTCGTAGGGGGTACCTATGAAGTGGCCGCAACTGGCGGCGCCTCGGGGAGGCCGGTGATTTTTAGCTCGCTGACAACCAGCGTGTGCAGGATCGACAGGAGTACCGTCTCTTTCATCGCGGTGGGGACGTGTACCATCGCGGCCAACCAGGATGGTGGCTTGGGCTACGATCCCGCGCCGGAACAAACTCAGAGCTTCCCGGTCGAACGGTCGGCCCCCCAGTCCATCACTTTTACTTCCTCGCCTCCGAGCTCGGCACTCACCGGCGGCACTTATAACGTGTCCGCGACAGGCGGCTCGTCGGGGAACGCGGTCACCTTCAGCTCTCTCACGGCTTCGATCTGCACAGTCAGTGGAAGCAGCGTTTCGCTCATCGCGGTCGGAAGCTGCACGATTGCCGCGGATCAGGCTGCGGGGAACGGCTACGAGGCAGCGCCGCAGGTGACGCAAAACTTCGCGATCGGTTCATCGGCGCAATCCATCGCCTTCACTTCCACGCCCCCAAGCTCGGCACTCACCGGCGGCACGTACACGGTCGCTGCAATGGGAGGTGCTTCCGGGAACGCGGTCACCTTCAGCTCTCTCACGGCTTCGATCTGCACAGTCAGTGGAAGCAGCGTTTCGCTCGTCGCAGTCGGAAGCTGCACGATCGCTGCTGACCAAGCCGCGGGGAGCGGCTACGATGCAGCGCCGCAGGTTACGCAGGTCTTCTCGATCGCGTCGTCGGCTCAGGCGATCACCTTTACTTCCACGCCTCCAAGTCCCGCATTCACCGGCGGCGCCTACACGGTCGCTGCAACCGGCGGTGCTTCTGGTAACGCCGTAACCTTTAGCTCTCTCACTGCTTCTATCTGCACCGTCAGTGAGAGCAGCGTCTCTCTCATCGCAGTCGGGAGCTGCACCGTCGCTGCGGATCAGGCTGCGGGGAACGGCTACGACGTGGCAGACCAGGCAGTTCAAACATTCATCGTGAACTCGCCCGACCAGGTGATCGCATTCACTTCGACGCCGCCGAATCCCGGGCTTGTCGGATCGGGCTACACCATCAGCGCGACCGGCGGCACCTCGGGAAATCCAGTCACGTTCAGCTCGCTCACTTCGGCGACGTGCTCATTAAGCGGCAGCGTGGTGAGCTTCCTTCAGATTGGAACCTGCACGATCGACGCGAATCAGGCGGGGGGTGCCGGGTACAACGCAGCCCCGCAGGTTTCACAGACCATTACGGTCATGGCTACGCAGACGCTAGTCTTTACGTCGACTCCGCCAAATCCGGCACTCGCGGGGAACTCGTACAACGTCGCGGCGACGGGAGGCGGATCAGGGAATCCGATCGTTCTCAGCTCGAAAACCACCGCTGTCTGCAGCGTCATCGGCAGGGCAGTAAAGCTTCTTGCCGCCGGCTCCTGCGTGATAGCAGCCAATCAGGCGGCCGGGAACGGGTACGTCGCCGCTCCCGAGGTTACTCAGACATTCAACGTCTTCACGGCGCAGGTAATCAATTTCACGTCTCGTCCTCCCAATAAGGCGACGGTAGGCGGGACGTATATGATCACGGCGACTGGAGGTGCGTCCGGCAACCCGGTGGTCTTTAGCACTCTTACACCTGGTGTCTGCTCGATAAACGGAAGCACGACTCAGTTCCTTGCTTCAGGGACGTGCACCGTCGCCGCGAACCAAAGCGGCACGGCGACATACGCGCCCGCAAGCCAGGCAACTCAGAGCGTGAAAATCAGATAAGCGTCGCGGTTGGTTCTCGCTCCACTAAGCGCCGTAAAACACAGAACCCGTAAGGCGTTTGCCTCACGGGTTTCGTGTTCATGAACCCATGGCCCTGGCGCGACAATTTTCGGCACGGACGAAATATCCGCCGCAGGCGAATATGCTCCTCCCTGCGCACTATTGATGTCTGCCCGTGCCGAGGCGACGTTTAGCGTGCGGGCATCGTCATGTGGAGTGATGTGTGCCGGTTACCGCCAGACTGTCGGGAAAGTTTTACGAACGATTCGGAGACGACATCGCCAACGAGCTGGTGGAGTGGTTCAACGCCGTGGATTCGACTTACCAATCGCAGCTGAAGGAAATCAACGACTCGAATCGGGAGCTGATCAATTCCCGGTTCGACGCGTTCGACGCGCGCATGAGCGCATTTGAATCCCGAATGGATGGGCGGTTCGAGAAATTCCGCTCCGAAATGCTGTTTTGGATGTTTGCGTTCTGGACGGCGACCGTGATTCCACTCATTGGAGTGATGCTGGCCCTTTCCTGATCATTCCGTAGATAGTGGCCATGTTGCTTCTCTAGTGAGCGTCACGGCCAGCATTCATTCCAGGGCGCGTTGAAAAAATTCACGCAGTTCGATCACAAGCGGCTGGGACCCACCGGCGGGCTCCCAGTCGATTCTATCTACAAGAATCTCCGGACGATCGTCGCCCGGGCGCCAGCGCTCGATGAGACGCGCGTCAACGTCAACAATCCAATACTGCGGAACACCCTCGCGTTGATACCGCTCGCGCTTTACACGGCGGTCGAGCCGCGCAGTACTGGGCGAGAGAACCTCGATAACGAATAACATTTCCCGCACATCTTCCCACACTCGCGGCTTCTTTCCCTCAACCAATGGAACCACGAAGATGTCCGGCTCCACGAGCGTCCGATAATCCAGAACAACGTCCTGCGGCGCCAGCTTCACGTGACCGACTGAATTCCGCTTGACATAGTCAGCAAGAATCAGGTGAAGCTCGGCGATCACGTCCCCGTGTCGCCACGACGGCGCGGGCGTCACAAACAGCTCCCCGTCCACGACCTCGTAGCGATTGTTGTCGTCGGGAATCGCGCGGACCATCTCCGCAGTCCATTCCCGTTCCATCGTTGCAGGCATGGCCATACGATACACTCCTCGGCCGAGTGAATACAAGCGAACATCCGCCGAGGGTACGTGACCCGGCCGGGGCGCAGGAAACCGTTTTCTGATGCGCATAACCCCTTCCATTCAGCGCCACAGGGTGCGATAATTCAAGGCTGTTCACAACTCAACGCCGACTAGCCACTTAGCTCGGCGCGCCTCGAGTCCCCACCAGCGTTCCAATAGCAGGTGCACCCGGCGGCAGCGGATGGATACCGGCCCTTCTTCTGGGGCGACATGGTCCACCCGCGTTTTTGTTGAATGTGGACAGCGCCGTATCCAACAAGAACACGCAGACCGATGACAAACGCCGCGATTCCAGCCCGACCCACCGAAGGGAAAGGCCGCCCCAATAAAACCGAATCAGGACGCACTACTCCGCTCGATCGCTACCGGAATATCGGCATCATGGCGCACATCGATGCCGGCAAGACGACCACGACCGAGCGCATCCTCTATTACACCGGCAAGTCGCACAAAATTGGTGAAGTCCACGAAGGCACTGCCACGATGGACTGGATGGAGCAGGAGCAGGAGCGCGGCATCACGATCACATCCGCCGCCACCACCGCCTTCTGGACACGCAACGACATCGAGTATCGCATCAACATCATCGATACTCCGGGCCACGTTGATTTCACCGTCGAAGTCGAGCGCTCACTCCGCGTCCTTGACGGCGCCGTCACACTTCTCGATTCGGTCGCCGGCGTCGAGCCGCAGACCGAGACCGTCTGGCGCCAGGCCGACCGCTACATGGTCCCGCGCCTCATTTTCTCGAACAAGATGGACCGCGTCGGCGCGAACTTCGATCGTTGCCTCGAGATGATTCGCAACAGGCTCACCAGGACGGCGTATCCGATTCAGCTGCCCGTCGGCTCGGGCGAGCTCTTCACCGGCCACATCGACGTCATCGAGCGCAAGCAGTACATCTTCGACGACGCCACACTCGGCAAAGAGTTCGAGGTGGTTGATGTGCCCGACATCTATAAGGAAGCGGTCGAGAAGGCCCGGCACGACGTCATCGACGCCGCGGTCAACCATGACGACGAGCTGATCGGCAAATACCTCGAAGGCGCCGAGCTGACGAACGATGAAATTCGCCACGCCATCCGCAAAGCCACCGTGGGCGGATTCATCGTCCCGGTGCTTTGCGGCGCGTCGTTCAAGAACAAGGGCGTGCAGGCCCTGCTCGATGCTGTCATCGA
>JALYJX010000245.1:4422-6131 GCA_030775065.1 Gemmatimonadota bacterium
GTCATCGACTACCTGCCTTCGCCAGTTGAAGTGCCAGCGATCGAAGGCCACACGCCGCACAACGACACGCACAAGGAGACGCGCGAAGTCGCCGACGACGCGCCTTTTTCCGGCCTCGCGTTCAAGATCGCGACCGACCCGTTCGTAGGTAAGCTGACTTTCTTCCGAGTGTATTCCGGCGTCCTCAAGTCCGGCTCCTACGTCTACAACTCGAGCAAGGACAAGCGCGAGCGCGTCAGTCGTCTCCTCCAGATGCACGCGAACAAGCGCGAGGAAGTCGACGAAGTGCGGGCCGGCGATATCGCCGCCGCAATCGGGCTTCGCGACACGCGCACGGGCGACACGATGTGCGACGACGAGCACCCGATCATCCTCGAAGCGATGAAGTTCCCGATGCCCGTCATCGACGTCGCAATCGAGCCGAAGACGAAAGCAGATCAGGACAAGCTTGCCATCGCTCTCCAGAAGCTCGCCGAAGAGGATCCGACCTTCCGCGTCCACACGGACGAGGAGACGGGTCAGACAATCATTTCAGGGATGGGCGAGCTCCACCTCGAGATCATCGTCGACCGCATGCAGCGCGAGTTCAAGGTCGACGCGAACATCGGCCGGCCTCAGGTCGCCTACAGAGAAACGATCAAGAAGCGCGTCGAGAAGGTCGAGGGAAAGTTCATTCGCCAGTCAGGCGGGAAGGGTCAGTACGGCCACGTCGTCATCAACATCGAGCCGGCGAAGCACGGCGAAGGGTTCATTTTCGAGGACAAGATCGTCGGCGGCACGATTCCGCGTGAGTTCATCGGCCCGGCCGAGAATGGAATGCGCGAGGCGCTGGAGAACGGCGTCATTGCCGGGTATCCGATGGTGGACGTGAAGGCCGAGCTCGTGTACGGCTCGTACCACGACGTCGATTCCAGCGAGATGGCGTTCAAGATCGCGGGCTCGATGGCGATCAAGGAAGCCGTGAAGCGCGCAAATCCGGTGATTCTCGAACCGATCATGAACGTCGAGGTCGTCTGCCCCAACGACTATATGGGCGACATCCTGGGCGACTTGTCAGCGCGACGCGGGAAGATCGGCGGAATGACGCAGCGCGGAGAAGCGCAGGTGATCGCGGCCAGCGTGCCGCTCTCGGAAATGTTCGGCTACTCCACGAAGCTCCGCTCCCAGTCGCAGGGACGCGCGGTGTACTCGATGGAGTTCAGTCACTATGCGGAAGTACCGAAGCCGAAGGCTGAAGAGATTATGAACAAAGTCAAGAAGTAGCATTTCACGCAATTAGAGGAAAGAATGGGAAAAGCGAAATTCCAGCGCACGAAGCCGCACGTAAACGTCGGGACGATCGGGCACGTCGATCACGGCAAGACCACGCTGACCGCGGCGATCACCTTGATCCAGTCGAAGAAGGGCATGGCCGACATCGTGTCGTTCGACCAGATCGACAAGGCCCCTGAGGAAAGAGAGCGCGGCATCACCATCGCCACCGCTCACGTCGAGTACGAGTCGACCAAGCGTCACTACGCGCACGTCGACTGCCCGGGCCACGCCGACTACGTGAAGAACATGATCACCGGTGCCGCCCAGATGGACGGTGCGATTCTGGTTGTGAGCGCGGCCGACGGCCCGATGCCACAGACCAGAGAGCACATCCTGTTGGCCAAGCAGGTGAACGTGCCCTACATCATCGTGTTCATGAACAAGGTGGACATGGT
>JALYJX010000246.1 GCA_030775065.1 Gemmatimonadota bacterium
AATCCGGAAGCGCTCAAGCTCTTTGAGGCGCTCGAGGAACTGCGGAGTTCGGACTAACTACAACAGAATGGTAAGACGATTTGGCGGATTTTTTGGCGATTCGGCGGATAACTACAGAATTTTTGGGGAACTACGGAACGACAGGATCGTTACCCCCGCCCGTCGTTGCTGTTAACCAAGGAACTTCCGTAGTATCCGCCGAATCGCCTGAAAATCCGCCAAATCGTTTTACCATTCTGTTGTAGTTCGTAGTTGAGCGTGTCGTCAAGCGATGTCGCCAAGAAGAGCCTCAACCCGCGCCCTCGAAACTTCCGTCCGCCGGGCTACGAAGACTCGGAGCCACCGCGCACTCCGATAAAGGGCTTCGGACAGGCTCGGAAGATTGATCGTTCCCGGCCAGCCTTCCCCAGTCAAGCGCTCGACCTCGCCACTGCGTCGCAGAACCGGAATATCGAGCCCCAGCATCTGCGTCTTGATCGGGAAATCAAGCAGCACCTCACCGGGCTTCACGCCCAGCTCCGCGGCCAGGCTGTCTTCGGCTTCACGAGTGCGCTCGCGATCGGTTGCCACCCACTCGCCGAAGCCATCATCGAGCTGGCTCGCCGGCCACTCGAGCGCGCGCTTGTAGAGTCGCCTGCTCTTGAGAGCATCGAGAAGTGAGCTCGGCGCTGCGTGCTCCAGCCGGTGCAGCAGGCCCTCATCCGTATAGGACGGCAGCAGCTCCGCGTCGATCGCCCCTACGCGAAGCGCGTCCTCAACCATTCGCTTGTACATCGCCGTCGCACTGCGCACGGCATGATGCCAGTAGACGTTACGGTACATCTGATACTTCGCGAACAACAGCGACTCCAGCGCCGAGAGACCCTTCTCCAGAACGCCGATCGCGGGACGTCCGCTCTCAGGATCGTCGAGCACGAGCAGCGAGTTCGTCAGCCGGTCGACGTCTATCTCCCCATATGGAACACCGCACATAAACGCGTCGCGCTTGAGATACTCGATCTTGTCGAGATCGAGCGAGCCCGAGATGAGCCCCTGCAGTGGACTCCGGCTGGCTCCGCTGACGAGCTCGAAGACTCGCTGAGGTGCATCGGCGGCAATCCCTGCCGACAACAGATCAGCAATGGCGCCGGTGGTAATGAGCGGGCGAGCGACATCCTCGTGATGCAGCTGGCCAATTTCCTCGAGTGCGTGCGAGAAGGGATAATGTCCAACGTCGTGCAGCAGGGCGGCCGCGCGTATCACGGCCTGCTCCTCTGCGTTCGCTCCGCCGAGTCCGTCGCGTTCGGCCATCGTCGCCAGCGTTACGCGCGCGAGATGATAAGCACCCACCGCGTGCTCGAAGCGAGTATGGGTTGCACCGGGATACACCAGGTACGCAAGACCGAGCTGCCGGACGTAACGCAGGCGTTGAAAAATATCCGTATCGATGAGCCGGAGAGTCAGCTCATCGACACGGATATTGTTCCAGAGGGGGTCGCGCAGAATCTCGAACCGCATGCGCGACCGGAGTCGTCTACCCCTTGGGGCCGGCGTTCCTGACGGCTTCGCTGGCGCTCTCGAACTTCTTGAAGTTCTCGCGGAACATGCCGGCCAGCTTCGCGGCCTGCTCGTCATATGCGGCGCAGTCACTCCAGGTTCCACGTGGCTCCAGAACCTCGGTGGGGACGTCAGAAATGGCTGTGGGGACTGACAAACCGAAAACCGCGTCGGTCCGGTAGTTCGCGTGATCCAGCCTGCCTGAGAGTGCCGCGTGGATGATCGCGCGCGTGTGGGCGAGCTTCATCCGCTTGCCGACACCATATGCCCCGCCACTCCAGCCCGTGTTCACAAGCCAGACATTCGACTTGTGCTGCTTGAGAAGGTCGCCGAGCATTTGGGCGTACTTCGTCGGATGCCAGACGAGGAACACCGCCCCGAAGCAAGCGCTGAACGTTGCCTGAGGCTCTGTGACACCGCGCTCGGTCCCGGCGACTTTTGCCGTATATCCCGACAGGAAATAGTACATCGCCTGATCCGGCGTCAGTCGCGCTATGGGCGGCAACACTCCGAATGCATCCGCCGTGAGGAACACGACGTTTTTCGGATGCCCGGCCCGTCCGCTGGGAACGTTGTTCGGGATGTAGCTCAGCGGATATGACGCTCGCGTGTTTTCGGTGATGGACTGATCCTCGAACTTGACGCGCTTCGTTGCCGGGTCGAGCACGACGTTCTCGAGGATCGTTCCAAACATCTGTGTCGTTCGATAAATGTCGGGTTCGCCGTCGGGCGAGAGGTTGATCACCTTCGCGTAGCACCCGCCCTCGAAGTTGAACACGCCGTCATGTGACCATCCGTGCTCGTCGTCACCAATGAGAGATCTGTCGGGATCGGCGGACAACGTTGTCTTTCCGGTGCCCGACAGGCCAAAGAAGAGCGCGGTGTCGCCATCGTGGCCGAGGTTGGCCGAGCAGTGCATGGAAAGCACGCCCTGCTTTGGAAGCAGAAAATTCATCACCGCGAACATCGACTTCTTGAGCTCCCCCGCATAACGCGTCCCGCCAATCAGAATCGTCCGCTCGGCGATGTTGAGCACGATGAACGTTCCGGTGCGTGTGCCGTGCTTCGCTGGGTCAGCGTGGAACTCGGGAGCATGCAGCACTGTAAAGTTCGGATCGAATGTCGGGAGATCAGAGACTTCCGGGCGGATGAACATGTTTCGCACGAACGCCATGTGCCACGCGTTTGGCGAGACGTATCGAACCGACAGACGATAACTGGGATCGGCCCCGCAGTAGAGGTCCTCGACGAAAAGCTCGTTCGCTCCGTCCAGGTATGCCCGCACATCGGCGAGAAGGAGCTCGTATTTGTCGGACGAAAACGACTGGTTGACCTTGCCCCAGTCCACGTCCTTTTCCGACGACTCCTCTTTCACGACGAACTTGTCGTTGGGCGACCGGCCCGTATGCGGTGCGGTGCGTGCGACGAACGGCCCCATCTCCGCGAATTCGCCTTCGTTGCGCCTTGCCGCCGCCTGCATGAGCTCGGGAGCGATGAGGTTCCAGTGAACGTCGCCCGTCGGGTTGAGCCCTTGTTTCTCGAGGCCGACTGTGCTCTCACGCCGCGCCGTTGTACGCTCGGGTCTTGTCTCCGTTGCCATGCTATCCAGCCCTCACAGTCTGTTCGCTTCGCGCTTCATTACCGGCAAATTACGCCAAAACCGGGTTTGCTGGCACCAGCGGCAACCAGCCTTGCCGGTTACCGGTTATCGGCGGCGCAGAGAATCGAAAACACCTACGATAGCCAGCAGTACCCCCGATGTGCAGACGATCGCGGCGCCGGTCGGCAAGTCCATGCTGTAGGATGCCCAGAGTCCTAGCAAGCTCGCTGCCGCCCCGACTGCGCATCCTATGACCAGCCGTTTCATCCACTGCTGCGCCAACATCGTCCCACAGACCGCCGGCACGATCAGGTAAGCAAATGTGAGCAGAACTCCGGCAAGACGAACGAAGCTTACGACGACGAGTGCAAACGCCGCGTAGAACAGGAAGTCCCACAGACGCACCTGTATTCCGGACGCAAAGGCCCTCTCCGGATCGGACGATATCAACACGAAGCGCTGGTGGAACGCTGCGTAGAAGGCTCCCAGCGCCGCAAAGACCAGTATGCGCTGGCCGATCGCACCCTTTGTCACGTTGAGGATGTCGCCCGTGAGAAGGTGCTCGAGCTCTTCCTTCCCTCCCGCGACGCGGCTGAGCAGGAGAATCACGCCGGCCGCGGCCACAACGAACGTTATCCCGATGATTGCTTCCTGCGGCACGGGTCCTTTCTCCGTGCTGCGCGACCAGCTGAAGAATGCCGCTCCGAGAAACGTTACAGCGAGCGAAATCCAGAAGGTGATGCGATCGTCAAAATGGTATCCCATGAGAAGGGCCACACAGGTGCCCAGTGTCGCCACCTGCGCAAGTGCGAGATCCACGAAGATCACTTCTCTTCTTACCACGTGCAGCCCGAGGTACACGAGGAGCGGGGGAAACAGCAGGCACGCAGCCAGCGGCCATTTCATGACCTCCCAGACTACCTGCAGGTCGCTGGTCATCACTGCGTCCGTAGGGCGCCAGCCAAAGTATTCACGAGATTGTCCATCATGTCGAAGTAGGTGCCGGTGTTGGGACGCGCACCCGGCTGCTGTGCGACATTCAGTACCGCCGCGCCTGTCTGGCGTGCCACCGTCTCCGCCGTCCTCCGGTTCTGGAAGGGCTGAACGAGAATCACGCGCGCATTTGTCGCTTTCATCCTGCGGATGACCGAGGCGAGGTGCGCGGGCGACGGCGAAATCCCCGGCTTGGGCTCGAGACTCTCGACGACGCTCAGGCCGAAGCGCGGGGCGAAGTAAACGAAGTCCTTGTGGTAGGTCACGATCCTCGCGCCCCGATAGGGTGCGAGCTGCTTCTGCCACTCTCCCACCTTCGCGTCGAGCCTTGTGTTGAACCTTGCGAGATTCGCCCTGTAGGACGCCGCCGACCTGGGATCGATCTGCGAAAAGCGACTGGCGATCTGCCGGGCAACGATCTTCGCATTCAGCGGATCGACCAGAAAATGAGGATTGCCCATCGCGTGTACGTCGCCCTTCGATCGATCAAATGCCGCGGGAATCTCCATCATTCTGATTCCCTGTGATGCGACTATGCGGCCCGTCGCGCCGGCGGAGATCTTCGCATTACGCGAATTCTCCAGCAGCGGAGGCAGCCATCCGAGCTCGAGCTCAGCTCCGCCTTCGATGAGCGCGTCCGCGCGGTTGAGCGTCACGATGTGGCTCGGCTTCGCATCGACGAAATGCGGGTCCTCCGTCGGTTTCGCGAGGGCCGTGACACTGACGGTGTTTCCGCCAATCTCTCGCGCGAGTGATGCAAGGTCTGGAGTGGTCGCAACGACGCGAAGCTGTGCAACAGCTGACGAGCCGGTGGCTGCAAATGCCATCAGCGCGAGAGCCGCGAATGTTTTAGCGTTCAGCATTTTCATTTTTCCTTATTTGCACGTTTAGAATTTGTGTGCCGCGTGCGCACCGAGCAGGAACTCGAACTGGAACCAGAGCGAGTGGTCGGTGCCAATGCCGGTGCGATCGTCGTAGTTGTATTGCACCCGGAATTTCGAGAATTCCGTAGGGTACCAGGTGAAGTTGGGAGACAAACGAAACCGATCGGCGCGCAGCGGGGTCTGCACTGAGGCGTCGTCGCCTCTTGCCCAGTCACCGCGGATTCCCGCCACGATGCGGGGTTTTATTCCCCACAACAGCTGAGCGTACGCGCCGCGATCCTTGAGCGTCTCCTCCGGCAGGATGAGCGTCGGATCTGCCGCCGACGTTCGCTCCGCTGCGTCATAGCTGCGGAACAGCGCCTCGCCCTGCATCGAGAGAAACGGGAATCCCGCCTGAGCCGTCGCAGACTTCCACTTCCAGTACGCGTCAACACCATACACCCGGGTGTTGGCTGAAGGTCCGGAATTATTCGGACCGAACGCCGCCGACGCGCCGACAAGAACCGTTTGCGTCTCACTGAAGTCAAAAGAGGTGGCGATGCGCGGAACGATCAGCATGTCCCCGAAGCCTTCCACTTCTCGCTCGACGGGAACACCGCCATGGATTTCTGTCGATTCGTCGGACCGAAAGCTCCAGGTCGTTCCCCCTCTGCTGTTCATGATGCCGAGCTGGGCTTCCGCATAGAACGACGTCGGCAGCAGCCATGACATGCGCATGCCCTGTCCGCGGAGACCATCCGGGCCGAACACCCGATTGAGCATGAGCGGCTGGTCGACGAAAGCCCACGAGTGCGGATGCTGCGGATTCTGCCGGCCGAACTCGACGAAGTATTGCCCGGCTTTCAATTGCAGATTATTCGGCAGCGAGCTGGTGAGCACGTAGACTTCCTCGACCTCGACGCCCGTTTCACCGTTTTCGTCCAGCTTGAAGACGATGCTGCCGAACCCCTTGAAATAGGGATCCACGGCGCCGTCCAGCGTGAGCTCGGCGTTGGGGATCGTGAACCCGCGGACCTGGGGGTCGTGATCGCCGAGCTGAAGTGAGCCCACATCCGGCTC
>JALYJX010000247.1 GCA_030775065.1 Gemmatimonadota bacterium
GTGTTCACGAGACCGGAGAAGGCGTTCCAGAAATCGTACTCGGAAACATTGAAGGCCGCGCCGACCTTCGGGAACCACTGCTGCCTCACGTCCGAGCCGAAGACGGACGAAGCGTCGGTTCGAAGTGATCCGGTGAGGAACAGTCGGTCCTTGATTCCGATCTGCTCCTGCCCGTAGAAGCCGAGCGTGCGGCGATCATCGCGGCCTTCGGAGATGAACTGCTCGCTGCCCGTGACGGTTCTCGTGAGCAGGGCGAGGTTTTCGGCTCGCGAGGCAACGATCTGCACCTGCTGCTGCTGCCAGTTCATGCCGGCGCCGTGGGTGAGCGTGAGCCACGTGCCGAGATTCGTGATGAGGCTTAAATCGAGATCGGAATTAAGGTGGCGCGCGCGATCAGTTGTCGATACCGACCGTCCTGTTGGAACCGAGGGCGCCGAGTTGCCTCGGGGAATGAACAGCTGCGCATTCTGTGTATAGCCGTCGAACCCCAGGCGGTATGACGCGGTGAGCCCCGTGAAAGGGAACGCCGTGACATTGAGCCCGCCGATGAAGCGATCGATGGTCTGTGGCGCCTGCCAGTTGGCAATCATCTCCAGCGGATTCGCGAGGTTTGGCCCGTTGGGGAACAGTCCCGTCACAGGGTCGCGCTCGAAATTGATAGTGTTCGGGTGGAACAGAAAGCTCGTCAGGACGCCAAGACCGGCAGTGAGTCCGGAGTTTGGAAGAACGTTCGCCTTGCTCGTGATGTACGCGGTGGTCACGCCGATCCTCAGACGCTCGCTGAGGGCACGGTCGAGATTCAGGCGAATGTTCTGACGCCGGTAATCGGTGCTGCGGATGACGCCTTTCTGGTTCTCGGCAGTTCCGGAGAAGAAGAATGTCGTCTTGTCGTCGCCGCCCGAGAACGAGAGAGTGTTGGAAAATCTCGGCGCCGTCTGGAAGATCTGGTCCTGATAGTCGTAGCGCGTGACAGGATTTCCGGCTGCGTCGATCGGCGCTCGATTCACCTCGAGGCGGCGCTCGACGTTGTCGCTTTGATACGTCGTTCGGAACGACGTGCGAAGCTCACCCGACCGGCCCCGCTTCGTGAAGATCTGCACGACTCCATCATTCGCGCGCGATCCGTAGAGCGCTGCCGCTGCTGCGCCTTTCACGATCTCGATGCGATCTATCTCGTTCGGATCGATATCGGCAATGCGATTCGAGGAATAACCGCCGAGGTCGATGAGCTGATTGGAGCTGTTGTCTACGATCACGCCGTCGAGGATGTACAGGGGCTCCGCGCTTCGGCTCAACGTCGAAAGACCGCGAATCCGGATGCTCGTTCCGCCGCCCGGAGTTCCGGACATCTGCTGAACGAGCGCGCCCGACACCTTGCCGGCGAGTGCCGCGTCGAGCTGCGGAGTGTTGGCCTGCGCGATCTCGCTGCCGCTGACAGTCGCTATGGTCGTTCCAAGAGTGCTGCGCTCGGTTTCCGATCGCGACGATGTCACGACTACCTCGCCAAGCCGAAGCACGTCCGGCGTCAGACGGAAATCCTGAGTCATGCTGCCCGTTGTCTGCGTGAGCGGCTGGCGCACCGGTCGATAACCGAGCGAACGGACGAGCAGCACCATGTCTGGCCGTGGGGCGGCGATGACGAGTCTGTAAGCGCCGTCGGTGTCGGCGGCCGTGCCAATTGTGGTTCCTTCGATCAGCACCTGGGAGCCGGGGAGGCCACGGCCACCCTGGTCGGTGACTCTGCCGGCTACAGTGAGCTGGGCAGACGCGAGGAGAGGAGAGGCGAGGACGGCGAGCGCAACTGGGAGAAGACGAAGAGATAGGCGCATGCGAGATCTCGAGGGAGAGTGAACGGACACGCCGCTGGTGCGGCAATTATCGAGAGGGAAAGACAAGGTAGTCGCGGGGAACGGGCCGCGCCACAACCGAAAAGTCGTCGTTTTTACCGGGTGGTTACGAGGAGCTGTCCTTATCAGCAACGCGGTCCGCTTCGGTCTCGCGCTGCTGCAGCATTCGGCGAAGGACTTTGCCGGCTCCGGACTTGGGAAGGTCGGGAACGAACTCGAAATGCGACGGAACCTTGTACGCCACGAGCCGCTCGCGACAGTACGCCTTGATCTGGGCAGATGTGATCTGTTCGCCAGGGTGAAGGACAATCCACGCCTTTGCTTTTTCGCCTCTCATCTTGTCGGGCAGACCTGCCACTCCCACCTCGGCGACTGCGGGGTGCGCCGAGATCACTTCTTCGATCTCGCGCGGCCATACCTGGTAGCCGCTCACTTTTATGAGATCCTTTTTCCTGTCGACGATGAAAAGATATCCGTCGCTGTCGAGATACCCGAGGTCGCCGGTGAAGAGCAGACGCTCACCGTCGTCGTCCACGCGCAGCATCTCCCGAGTCTCTTCCGGGCGCTCCCAGTATCCCTGCATCAGCTGCGGCGCCTTCATGACTATCTCGCCAATCTCGCCCTGCGGCATAGGCGTGAGGCCGTTCTCTGGATCGAGGATTCGCACTTCGATATCGGGCAGGGGCATGCCGACTGATCCGATTTTCTTTTCGCCGCGAACGGGATTCGCGACGACCGCCATCTGCGCTTCAGTGAGAGAGTATCCCTCGACAATCACGCCGCCCGTCAGATCCTCGAAGCGCTTCTGAGTGTCCGCCATAAGCGGTGCCGCGCCCGAGAAGCACAGCTTGATGGAGCTCCAGTCGACTTTTCCTGATCGCGTCAGGGTGTGGCTCATCAGTCCGATGAGAAGAGTCGGCACGGCACAGATGAACGCGGGCTTCACCTCGTTGATCTCGTTCAACACGTCGCGCAGATCGCGCGGGTTCGGAATCAGGGCGACCGGATTGTGATTGATGAGAGCGAGGCTCTGCACGCCGGTGTTTCCATAGACGTGAAAGAGAGGGAGGGGAAGCATGATGGTGTCCTTCCATTCTTCAATCGCCGAGCGCAGCCAGGTCTGCAATTGAAGGCCGGCGATCGTCATTCCACGGTGTGAACCGACAACACCCTTGGGCGTCCCGGTCGTGCCGCCGCTCATGAGAATGACGGCAGGCTCGTCGAGGTCGGCTGGCGTCAGCGAGGGTCGCGAGCCCCGGCCCATCGCCAGCAGCGAGGTGAAGCGACAGTCGCCAGGCTCGAGCGTGATGCGGTCGCCCTCTTTCTTTTCCTTCAGCAGCGTGTACGCCACGCGGAGCCTGAGGGGCAGATACTCCTTGATATTGGTCGCGATGATTCGCTTCACCGACGTGCGCGGCTGAATCGACTTGAGAAGCGCGTAGCTTCGGTTCAGGACAATGAGCGTCTCCGCACCCGTGGCGTTGAGTGCACTTTCCATCTCGCGCTCGCTGTAGGTGGGATTGAACGGCGACGCGATCGCGCCGATCTTCCACGCGGCGAACTCGGCGATCAGGAACTGCGGGGAATTCGGGAGGCAGATGCCAACGCGGTCGCCGCGTTTGACGCCGAGCTGCAGCAGGCCGCCGGCGAAGTTGCGGCTTGCCTCATCGAGCTCGCGGTAGCTCATCTTCGCGCCCTTGAAGAGGAGCGCAGGACGACGCGGCCACTTCTGCGCGGCCTCGGCAAGGTAGTCCACGATGGTTCGCTCCGGATACGGCTCGAGCGTCGTGGGGATGCCTTCGTCGTAGCGGCGATGCCAGATGAACGAAGTCATGCGAGATTGAAGATGCCGCTCAGGACCGATCGAAATCAATCCACCGGCTACTGGAGGTGTCGTGCAGAATCGGATTGTCTCGATAACCGTCGCCTTGACACTTGGCGTCGCGCACCTTGCGAAGACGCCCGCTCGCGTCGACTCCCTCAAGGAGCGCGCGGGACGGTCGAGGAGCACTGGACTCGTCCCGCGGGCGGCGCGATGATGGGCCTCGGCCGCACGATTCGCCATGGTCCCGGCGGTGACAGCACCACGAACTACGAGTTCACGCGCATCGTGGAGCGCAGCGGCAAGCTTGTGTTCGTAGCTCAGCCGTCGGGGCAGAAGCTGGCGGAATTTACGGAGGAGACCCTGACTGACAGCTCCGTCACGTTCTCGAATCCGGCGCACGATTACCCGCAGAGTGTCAGCTATGCCCGTCGCGGAATTGATTCACTTTATGCCCGCACCGACGGGAATATCGGCGGGAAGAACAGGAGGATCGAATTCATTTACGCGCGGCGCTCCTGCGATAAGTGAGTAAAACCGGAGGCTCTCCTGAACAGCCACTCTATGTTGGCGGCGGGCACAATCTGGGAGACCAGCAAGACCGGTGAGGAATCGATTTATTGACGATAAATCGATTCCTCACCGGTCTTGCCGGTCTTCCAGGTTATGGGACTCTCAACTTCAGGGTGGGATTGCGAAGCGCGACGAAGGGCTTGACTACCAGGGAAAGTGAGGCGGGTGCCCAAGCTAACGCATGAGGGCAGATCAGTTAGTCCTTATCTACCAATAACTTTACAGGGTTCAGCTAAAGCGATTTCTCGGCGGCGGTCCCCCGTCTTAATTATCGAGGGCGTAGTCGATAGTCGACACCACTCGAACGGTCTTAACTATCTGGCTCGCTTCCGAAATGCCCTGCGCCTGATCGCGCGGCAGGATCTCGAACACACCCTGGCTCGCCCGCCGTATTCCCCCAATGCCGCTCTGCGAATCGCGGGCGAACTGCTCTGCCGCTTCGCGCGCTCGGGCCGTGGCTTCGCCGATCATCTGCGGCTTGAGCTTGTTGAGCCCGCTGAAGACGAACGTGGGCCCTCCGCTGCCGTACTCACCGCCCGATGACAACACGACTCCGGCGCTCACGAGCTCACCGACCCGCTGGCTGGCGGCGAGCACCAGGTCGGGCTTGAGCGAGCGGACTACGACGGTTTGTCGAATGACGTATCGCGAGCCCGCACCCTCGCGCGGCCCGTACTGATTTGTAGCGGCATCAGAGACGGAGAACTCCTGGAGCTCGGCCTGCGCGGTATCGAGCTGATGCGTCACGAGGAACGTTCGGATCTTCCCGACGCTTTCCTGGATCTGCGCGTGCGCGCGGCCGAGGTCGTTATCCGCAGCCACGATCCGGAGAGGCCAGATTGCGAGATCTGCCCGGACCTCGCGCTCGGAGATTCCCTTGACCGTGACGTAGCGGTCGCCGGTTCGCATTCGCGCGACCCCGCCGCCAATGAAGAGCCCGCCTATTGCGAGCCCTGCGGCGATGATTCCGGCGGCTGCGAGCTCACGAGTGGTTGCCATGGTTTGCGGTTGTGAGGGGCTGCGAAAATACTATGCGAGAGATTCGTCTACAATCCGCTGTACGTGTATCTGGGTCGTGTCGAGAACCGGAACGCCGGCGTAGCTGGGCTCAGTCAGAATAAGCGACAGCTCCGTCCCGCCGAGGATGATCCCGTCGATTCCGTCGCGATCCCGGAGTGCGGCAATTATGGAGGCGAGTCGATCCCGTGTTTCGGCCGTGATGACGTTATGGAAAAGCTCGCCCATGTATTTCTCATGGATGTATTCACGGTCCATCGCATCCGGAGTCATGATTCTCATCCCCTTGCGGGCGAAGACCTCCGGATAGAAGCTCGCCTCCATCGTCGGGCGAGTTCCGAGCAAGACGGGCTTCTTTATTCCCCGTTCGAGAGCGGCGTCCGCGGTCGCTTCGACGATGCTGACGAGCGGAAGCGACGATTGCGCTTTGAGATCGTCGAAAACGATGTGCGGTGTGTTGGCGGCGATCGCGGCAAAGCTCGCTCCCGCGCGATGCAGTCTCGCTATCTCCGCAAGAAGCAGCTCGACGACTTCATCGTGTTTCCCCGCCATTATCGGGCCGATCAGACGCTTTGCGTCGATGCTCGTGATGACGATGGACGGATAGCTTCCGTCGTTTGTCAGCTCACGATGCGCGGCGATGATGCGCTTGTAATACTCGAGGGTTGTCTCGGGGCCGATGCCTCCGATGATGCCGATGGTTTTCATGGCGGTGTTACGGGATGGAGCGGCGACTGGCTAAGCGATCCCAGGAGCAAGGGTCACCGTCGTATCCGTTTGGTCCTTACCGGACCGTCGGCCCTGCAT
>JALYJX010000248.1 GCA_030775065.1 Gemmatimonadota bacterium
GTTTCAGGGGACGCCCGCGTCAAACCTCGCCTTCGGCCGGCCGGTCGTCGATTACTACAACAGGATGGGCTACGTCGCCGCCGCGCTCGGCAACCACGAATTCGACTGGGGGACCGATACTCTGCGGGCGCGCATGCGCGATGCGAGGTACGCGATACTGGGCGCGAACGTGCGATACACCGACGGACGCGACGTGCCCTGGATTCCCGACGACACACTGGTGACGCTTGGCGGAACGAAAGTCGGCGTGGTCGGCTTCGCGACCGTGCTGACACCGACGACGACACGGGCTGCGAACGTCACGGGGCTGCGATTCGACGATCCGGCGCCAATAGTCAGTGCTCGCGCGCGAGCACTTCGCGAGCGCGGAGCGGACATCATTGTCGTCATTGCTCACGCCGGCGCGTACTGCAATGCCACGGGTACAGGCGCGTGCGAAGGCGAGATAATCGAATTCGCGCGTAAGCTCACCGAGCGGGTCGACGCGATCGTGAGCGGTCACACGCACAGCGTCGTGGATCATGCCGTAAACGGAATCCCCGTCGTTCAGGCGCGGTCGAGCGGACGCGCGATTGCACTGATCGACATTCCGTTGGCCAACGGTAAGCCGGTAACGGGCGCTTACGGGGAGGTGCGGGATGTTGTCGCGTCGGCTGTCTCGCCGGACCCGCGGATCGCCGCGCTCGTCAAGGATGCAACCGACCGTGTAGCCCCGTTCGTGAACCGCAGGGTGGCGGCGATCGCAACAACCCTCGGCCGCGAGGGAGCCCAGTATCCGCTCGGGAATCTGATCGCCGATGCGCAGCGGTGGGCAGGCAAGGGTGACGTTGCGATCATGAACAACGGCGGCATTCGGGCAAACCTGCGCGCCGGAACAGCGACGTATGGATCGCTTTTCGAGATACAGCCATTCGGGAATGTCCTCTATGGCCTGAAGATGACGGGCGCTCAGCTGAAGGAGTATCTGGAGCGACTCGTCAACCGTGATGAGCTGAGAGCGCATGTGAGCGGAGTCACGATCGGATACAATCCAGAGCTGCCCAGGGGACAACGGATCGTCTCACTGAGACTTCCAGCGGGCCGGACGCTTGCCGAGGGTGCCGTTTACAACGTCATCGTGAATGACTTTCTCGCAACGGGCGGCGACAACCTCGGTCCGCCCGCCGGTACGCGTGTGACTCCGCTCAACGTGTCCGATCTCGACGCGCTGGTCGGCTACCTGAAGAGACTGCCTTCACCAGTTCGCGCTCCGGCCGAAGCGCGGATCTTCATCACGCAGTGAGGGACGTCGGCGCGACCTACCGCGTCTACGTGGATTCGCGCCCTGTTGACGTTCCGGTGTCGGCGACGGTGCTCGACGCCGTCGAATCGGCGGACCCCGTACTCGCGGCGGCCGTGCGGAGCGGCAGCAAGGCGGTGACTGACAGTCGCGGACTTCCGATTGCGTCGGATGCACCGCTTCACGGTGGAGCGATTCTGCGTGTCGTCGCGACGCGGCAACGCGAGGCTTGACGCGGTCCGCGAGCTTTTGCTTTAGCCGACGATTCGATAGAATCGTGGATGCTGACCTCCGATAAACTCCGCCGCCTTCCAAAAGCGGAGCTGCACTGCCATCTCGACGGATCGGTGCGACCGGCAACGCTGATCGAGCTCGGACGCGAATACGGTGTCCCGCTGCCATGCGCCAGTGCCGACGAGCTGCGCGACTACATGCTCGTGGACGACGCCGAGACCCTCGAAGACTACCTCGCCCGGTTCGAAGTTACGATCTCTGTTCTGCAGACGGCTGAGGCAATCGAGCGGGCCGCCTACGAGCTCGGAGAGGATGCAGCCAGAGACGGCGTACGGTACATCGAGGTCCGCAACGCCCCGATTCTCAACTCGAGAAAAAAGCTGTCAGCGGCGGAAGCTCTGGAGGCACAGCTCCGTGGACTCGCCCGAGCGGAAGCGGATTTTGGAATCGTCGCGCGCTCCATCGTCATCTCCATCAGGCAGCTTTCACCGATGGTATCGCTCGAGCTGGCTCGCCTTGCCGTCGCCTATCGTGACCGCGGAGTTGTTGCGTTCGATCTGGCCGGCGGCGAGCTGGGATTTCCGGCCGCCGCGCACGCGATGGCCTTTGCGTATGCGCGCGAGAACAATCTCGCGATCACCGTGCACGCCGGCGAAGGAGACGGTGCCGCATCTGTTCGCCAGGCGGTGCATACCTGCGGCGCCAACAGGCTGGGTCACGCAACACGCCTGATCGAAGACCCTGATCTCATGCAGTATGTAAACGACCGGCGCATCGGGCTGGAGATCTGCCTGACCAGCAACGTGCACACAGGTGTTGCTGCATCGTACGAGGTGCACCCGTTACGGGCATATTTCGACCGCGGCATGAACGTGACACTCAACACCGACAACCGGCTGATGAGCGGTACGACCCTCACCGACGAGTATCTCTACGCCGCGAAGTATCTCGATTTCACGTTCGATGAGTTATGCACTCTGTCGCTGAACGGATTCGAGAGCGCGTTTCTTCCCTGGGAACAGCGGATCGTGTTGCTCGAGCAGGTTTCAAGTGAGCTGGTGACGCTCGCCGACGGGGAGCAATGAACGGCGACTTCTCACTCGGTGCCGCAAACCGGTCTGCCGACACGATCCGTGAGAGAATCGGCGCGGCCGAGCCGGAGATCGCGATCATTCTCGGCTCAGGTCTCGGCGGGCTGGCCGACGAGATCGAGAACGCCACACGGGTCCCGTTTTCGGACATACCAGGATTTCCCGAACCGACCGTCCTGGGGCATGCTGGTGCGCTCGTATCCGGGCGTCTCGGCGGACGCGCGGTGATTGCGCTCGCTGGACGCTTCCACATGTACGAGGGACATCCGGTGGCGCTAGCCGGGTTTCCGGTGAGAGTGATGCACGCGCTTGGAGCGAAAACACTCTTTGTGTCGAACGCGGCGGGCGCAATTCGTCGCGATCTAGTTCCCGGGGACTTGATGATCATTGAAGATCATCTGAATCTGACGTTTGCCAATCCCCTCACCGGCCCTGTCCAGGAGGGAGAAGAGCGGTTTCCGGACATGAGCGAGCCGTACGATGCCCGCCTGCGCGCGACGCTGAGAGCAGCGGGCGACAAGCTTGGGGTCGCATTGAAGGAAGGCGTATACGCGTGTCTGCCGGGGCCGTCCTTCGAGACGCGCGCCGAGGTGCGCATGCTCGAGCGGGTTGGGGCCGACGCAGTGGGAATGTCGACGGTGCCCGAAGTCATTGTGGCACGCGCGAACGGGATGCGAGTGGCGGGCGTGAGCTGCATCACCAATGCTGCGTCCGGCACCAGCGAGTTTCCCGTGCTTCACGCGGACGTGCTCGACGTCACGGCGCGTTCGGCGACAACCTTTCAGTCGCTCGTCCGCTCGTTCGTCACCGATTTGCCGCGGGCGAAATGATTGAGCGGGCCATGCCCTCTCCCGAGCTGCGGAGCGGACTCTATCGCCGCGTGGACGTAATCGACAGCCGCTCTCACTGAATCACGAAGTGGAACGCCATGCGCCCGCTGCGCGGCGATGGCCGCAGACAGCGTGCAGCCAGTGCCATGAGTGTTTGACGTCTCGATCCGCGGATGGGTGAACGCGGTGAATTCACCGTCGTAGAAGAGATCGAGAATCGCCGCCCCGGCGCCGGTGAAGTCCCCCCCCGTTATCAGCGAAGCTTTTGCTCCGAGCTCTACAAGCCGCTCGGCTGCACGGCGCATCGTGACTTCGTCAGTGACTCGCACACCGGTCAATGCAGCTGCTTCGTCGGTATTCGGCGTGACCAGCGTTGCCAGCGGCAACAGGTCGTGCTTCATGGCGTACGCGCCCTCCGCATCGATCAGCATGTCACCGCTCGTCGCCACCATCACCGGATCGAGGACATAGTTCTTGAGGCCGTGCCGCTGCAACGCTGCCGCGACAACCCGGATCAGCTCCGCTGTTCCGAGCATTCCCGACTTGACGGCAACGGGCTTCAGATCGGCGGCGACGACGTCGATCTGTTCGCGAAGAAGCTCCGGTGATACCGGTTCCCAGCTTGTTACGCCGACCGTGTTCTGAGCGGTTATCGCCGTTATTGCCGAAGCCCCGAAAACTCCGAACTGGTGAAACGTCTTGAGGTCGGCCTGTATGCCCGCTCCTCCCCCGGAGTCCGAGCCGGCTATCGTGAGTACGACATGCATGAACGAAAGATGCGCCACCGATCCCGGTGGCGCATCCTCACGAAAGTGAGCTCTGCGCGTGAAATGCCTTGATTGCTACCTGCGTGGTGCCGGCAGCGAGCGAATGCGCGAGCGGAAATTGTTGTAGTTCGTGGTGTTCGTCGTCAGGTTGCGGAGGGTCGCCGCGGGAATGCGGTTGATGTTCGCCTGAACCGCCACGATGCGCTCTTCCTCACCGGGGTGCGTGGCAAAAAAGCCGGCAACCGCCGAGCGGCCCTGCTTTCTCTCCGCTATGAGCTTCTCGAACATGGTGACCACGCCGCGTGGGCTGATTCCCGCACGCATGGTGTTGTTGACCGCTTCGACGTCTGCCTCGGTTTCATCGCCGCGACTGAACTTCGCGAAGACAGCCGTTCCGGCGACGTTGATGCCGGCCTGTGCGATCTGGCTGTTGCACACATTCGTCAGAACGCACGCGAGTGTCACACCGATGTTTGCTCCCTGAGCTTTCTCCATCTGCCTGACGGTGTGACGTCTGACGACGTGTCCGATCTCATGCCCGAGAACACCGGCGAGCTCGGTCATGTTATCAGTGCGCTCGATCAGGCCGCGATTGATATAGATGAATCCTCCCGGAACCGCGAAAGCGTTGACCTCGCGGCTGTCCACGATGTAGAACCGCCAGTCCAGATCAGCGCGACTCGTGCGCGCTGCGATCTGATCGCCAAGCAGGTTGATGTAGCGGTTCGCTTCAGGGTCGGTCACGAGCGGGAGCTGCCGATTGATGTTCGCGGCCTCCTGCTGACCCATCTGTACTTCCTGCTGGGTCGATATGCCGCAAGCGGTAGTCCCGATTATCAGCGCGAAGGAAAGAAAGATTCGTTTCATTTGAACTCCTGCGGTAAATTGCTGTCCGATTGAAAGGCAAATCCTATTCCATGCCCATTCGCCCCGGCCCAGCGTGAGGCTGCTCACCCTCGCGCGCGACTTAAGGCGACGGAAAGCGCGGGAACGCCAGTCGCTGTTTGTCGCCGAGGGAGTCCGATCGGTCGAAGAGCTGCTGCGCTCACCGCTTGTCGTCCGCGGTGTGCTGACTGCTCCCCAGCTCGCCGACGCACCACGAGGCCGTGCACTCCTGGAGCGGCTCCAGGCTTCGGCGATCGAGCACGCGACGGTCAACGAGGCCGAATTCCGAGGCGCCGCGGAAACCGAATCTCCTCAGGGAGTCCTGGCGATTGGTGAGATCCCGGCCCGCGCCCTCGGCACGTTGTCAGGTGTTTCACCGCTACGACTCCTCGTTCTCGATGCGATTCAGGATCCGGGAAACGTCGGAACCATTCTTCGCACCTCCCACGCTCTCGGCGCCGATGCAACCGTCGCACTGCCAGGGACTGTCGACCTCTGGAACCCTAAAGTCGTGCGCTCAGCGATGGGAGCACACTTCCATAGTATTGCCTTCCATACTACCACCGATGATCTGTTTGCGTTCCTCGATGCCGAGTCGGTTCCATTGTGGGCCGCGGAGGCCGGTGGCTCGAGCGTCGAATCTGTGGAAGCCCCGCCGCGTCTCGCGCTCGCGGTTGGAAACGAAGGGGCCGGTCTGTCGTCTTCCGTGCGCGCGCGCGCGTCCGCGGCGGTCTCCGTCCCAATTGCTCGATCCGTAGAGTCTTTGAACGTGGCTGTGGCGACGGCGATTCTTCTCTATCAGCTCAGGAAATGACCGAAACGCTTTGGGCGATCTACAGCTTCGTCATCGGAGCATGCTTCGGCTCATTCCTCAATGTCTGCATCTCCCGCTGGCCCGAAGACCTCTCCGTTGTCTCACCGCGCTCGCGCTGCCCGAATTGCCGACGACCCATTGCGGCTCTCGAGAAAATCC
>JALYJX010000249.1 GCA_030775065.1 Gemmatimonadota bacterium
CTGTCGGGGCGCTCACCAAGTTTTCGAAGAGGAAGAATTGCCATGAGAGATGGGTGTGATTGCCCCAAAGTTATCACGACCTGGAACAGGTAGCGGGTAACGGGCAACGGGCAACGGGCAACGGGAAACGGCCAACCGCCAACGGGTGAGGGCCAACAGGTACGGGTAGCAGGTAACGGGGTAGCTAGTCTATCGCCCGACGCTCCCGGACGCCCGGGCGCGAACAAGTGCCCGCTCCCGCTCGATCCTCTGCAGTATCTGCTCCCACGTAGCATCACGCTCGCCCTGGAAGGTCACCACGAGAGGGTGGTCGACGTCGACTTCGCCTGGGTACAGGTACACTGCGCTCTGCGTTTCACGCTGCCGGAGCCGCTGCTCACCGAAGCCGGTGCTCAGCGGGATCACGTCGAGCGGGCGGAAATCCTGTCCCGCACTAGTGATCACGAGCTCCATCGGACTGAATCGCGCGTCCGGCTGAAGCCCGTAGAACGACACGTACCACGCGGCTGGGCGTATTCCGCCGGAACGGCGAGTGACCCGCTCGATTGCCGCCCGATTACTCTCCTCCAGATCGCGCAGAGCACGATAGGAGTCCGGCGTGAGCAGCCGGATCACGTTCTCATCGAGAGGGATTGCGCGAACGATCAGTCCGGCCGGCTGAAGCCGGATTGCAATGTCGTCCTGACGAAGAGACCCGAAACCGACTGGGACATTCGCTGTCACGGTGGTATCACTGTCGGGCGACAGTGCAGGCGGCGTTTCCCCTTCCGGCGTGGGCGGCGCGCACGCCTGCACGAGAACCCAGCCGATACAGGCAAGTGCGACGAAGCGGGCAGTCACGTGGAAACGCCTGTGACGGCCGACACTATCGCCGCGGCGAGGTCGTCGCGCCCCTCGCCGGTGACGGCGCTGAACGGAATAGTCTGGGCCGGGTCGAGCAGGAGCGAACGCGCGATCGAGTCCGCGCGTTCGGCCACGGCCTTGCGGGACAGCTTGTCAGCTTTGGTCAGGACCACAATCGTCGGCATTCCCTGCTCCGCGAGAAGGTCGAGCAGCGCGGCGTCATCTTCGCTCGGCTCGCGCCGCATGTCCAGAAGATGTACTACACCGGCGAGCTGCGGAGTCCTCGCGATGTAGCCCTCGAGCAGGGGTCGCCATTCCGCCTGCTGCGTCTTCGACACGCGCGCATAACCGTAACCGGGAAGGTCCGCGAGGACAAACTGGTCGTTCACGCGAAAGAAGTTGATCTCGCGGGTCCGTCCCGGAGTCTTGCTGACACGCGCGAGCTTCTTGCGTCCGACGAGTCGATTCAGCAGCGATGACTTGCCGACGTTGGACCGCCCGGCAAAAGCAATCTCCGGAAGCGTACTTTCAGGCCGCCATCCGCCTGCTGCGGCCATCCCCCCGATAAACTCGAGCTTCCGGATGACGAGTGGATTGTCTCCGGAGGGCGCGGTCATCAGTGTGCCGTGAGTCCGGGCCGCAGAGAGTCCGGCGCTCCCTTGTCAGGATGAGCCGCCGCGCGGCGGGCGGCACGCCCAGCACCGATTTTGAGCACGTCGTCCCGTAAGGCGATCGTCAGCACTTCGTCCATCGTCTTCACCGCGTGAAAGCGCACCGATGCGCGCACCTCCTCAGGCAGATCGTCCACGTCGCGGGAATTGCCGTGGGGTATGATGACGTCGCTGATCTTGTTCCGGTGGGCGGCGACCGACTTTTCCTTCAGGCCACCGATCGGAAGCACGCGACCTCGCAGTGTGATCTCGCCGGTCATGGCAACGTCACCGCGTACGGGAACGCCTGTGAGAGCACTTATCACTCCGGTCGCGATGGCGATTCCCGCCGACGGTCCGTCTTTCGGCGTGGCGCCTGCCGGCATGTGGATGTGGATGTCCCGGTTGCGATAGAAATCTCCGTCCAATCCCAACGCGTGTGCGCGCGTTCGCGCATAGCTCAGCGCCGCGCTCGCCGATTCCTTCATCACGTCGCCCAGTGTTCCCGTGAGCTGAACCTTTCCTCGGCCCTTGACGACGCTCACCTCCACCTCGAGCACCTCACCACCCGCGCTCGTATAGGCAAGGCCCGAAGCTACACCGACCTTGTCCTCCAGCGATGCGTCATCGGGATCGTAGGGAGGGGAACCGAGCAGCTCGCGCAGATCTGCGACCGTCACCAGCTGTTTGACCTCACCGGGCGCGCGCTCCGCCTGGCGGCGCGCGAGCTTGCGGGCCACCCGGGCAATGCGACGCTCGAGCTCGCGCACTCCAGCCTCACGTGTGTAGCCGCGCATGATCCCCGGCAGCACTTCCGAATCCCAAGTGATGTCATCGGCGTTGAGTCCGTTAGCCTTGATCTGTCGTGGAATCAGGAACTGCCGCGCGATCGCCATTTTTTCGTGATCCAGATAGCCGGGCAGGCGGATGATCTCCATTCTGTCCCGAAGGGGCTCGGGAATTCCGGCAAGCGTATTTGCCGTCGTGATGAACAGCACCTGCGAGAGATCGTAATCGACCTCCAGATAATTGTCGTTGAACGTGGTGTTCTGCTCTGGGTCGAGCACCTCCAGCAGTGCCGCCGCGGGATCGCCGCGATAGTCCTGCCCGAGCTTGTCCACTTCGTCCAGCAGAATCACCGGATTCACCACCTCGGCGCGACGCATTGCCTGGATGATCCGGCCCGGCATCGACCCGATGTAAGTACGCCGGTGACCTCGAATCTCGGCCTCGTCACGGACGCCACCCAAAGCCATGCGGATGAACCGCCGGCCGAGTGCGCGCGCGATGGAGCGGCCGAGCGACGTTTTGCCGACACCCGGCGGGCCGACGAAACACAGGATCTGCCCTTCGATATGGCCAACCAGCGAAAGCACAGCGATGAAGTCGAGAATGCGCTCCTTGACCTCTTCGAGGCCGTAGTGATCCTCGTCGAGGATGTGGCGCGCATGCCCGACGTCGAGCACGTCGTCACTGCGCTCAACCCACGGAATCCCGATAATCCAGTCAATGAAGTTCCGCGAAACCGTGAACTCGGGGGACATTGGGGACATCCGACGGAGCTTTCGCAGCTCGCGGAGCGCGCGTGTCTTAACGAGCTCGGGCAGCGACTTCTTGTTGAGCTGAGCTTCGAGGTCCGTGTAGTCGTCGCCGTCCTCCTCGCCGAGCTCCTTGTGAATCGCGCGCAGCTGCTCCTGCAGGTAGAACTCGCGCTGATTCTGGAAGAGCGCGCCACGAACATCGTCGTCGATCTTGCGCTCGAGCTTGAGGAGCTCGCCTTCGCTGGTCAGCGTTTCGGCGAGCGATTCGAGCAGATCCTTGAGGGTGCGCGACTCGAGCAGCCGCTGCCGGAGATCGAATTTGACAGCGATGTGTGCGGCCACTCCCCACGCCTGCCGTTCCTCCGACTCCGTGCTCTGAATGAGCCCCACGACTTCCGGCGGGATCCGGCGGTGCAGAGCGACGTACTCCTCGAATCGTGAAAGCACACGATTCGCCAGGGCTCTAGTCTCCGACGCGCCGGCGCCCTCGGCCCACGCGATTGGCGCCACGTTGGCGCGAATGTATGGCCCGGTAGCCGTGTACCGCGTGACTTTCGCGCGGGCAAAGCCCTCGACGAGCACGCGTGTGCTGCCGTTCGGAAGTCGCACCACCTGCAGAACGCGACCGATGACGCCGGCCCGGTGAAGATCAGCCGCGCCAGGCTCCTGAGTCTCGCCCTCCTTCTGCGCGACGAGAAGAATCAGCTTGTCGGCCTCTACCGCCGCGTCGATTGCAGCCAGTGACGCCGGCCGACCGACAAGCAGGGGAATTACGACGTAGGGGAAAACGACTACATCGCGGAGCGGCAGGACGGGAATCCGATCCGCGGCCTGAACTGCCTCGCCTTCGCGCAGGTATTCTTGTGTCACGATTATGTGATGTCTGTTGAGGGCCCGGGCGCTCTTGCGCTGCGGGCCGTTGGAGCGGTCAGCGACTTACGCTTCCTTCTTGCGTCTGACCGGCGAGATCTCGAGCAGCGGCTGCGTGCCGTTCGTGATGCACGACTCGGTCACCTTGACCTCGACCACGTCCTCTCTGCTCGGCAGGTCGAACATGACGTCCATCAGGACTTCCTCGAGGATCGCTCTCAATCCGCGCGCGCCAGTCCCGCGCTTCAGCGCTTTTGTCGCGATCGCAGTGAGGGCGCCTTCGTCGAAAGTGATCTTCACTTCCTCGAGCCCGAACAGCTTCGCGTACTGCTTCGTCAGAGCGTTCTTCGGCTCTTTCAGGATTCTCACCAGCGACTTCTCATCGAGCGCATCGAGCGCGACGGTGACAGGAAGCCGGCCAACGAGCTCCGGAATCATCCCGTAGCGCAGCAGATCGTCCGGCTCGACCTCTCCGAACGGGTTTGTCTTGTCGTGCGCCTTGAGCCCCGCCTGATTGTTGAACCCGATTTGCCTTCGCCCCGTACGCGCTTCAATAATCTTCTCGAGGCCGTCAAATGCGCCGCCGCAGATGAAGAGAATGTCCTTGGTGTTGAGCTGGATGTACTCCTGCTGCGGATGCTTGCGGCCGCCCTGCGGCGGAACCGATGCGACCGTTCCCTCGATGATCTTCAGCAGCGCCTGCTGCACGCCCTCTCCCGAGACGTCGCGTGTAATGCTCGGATTCTCCGACTTGCGGGCGATCTTGTCGATCTCGTCGATGTAGACGATCCCGCGCTCGCATTCGGCGATGTTGAAATCGCCCGCCTGAAGGAGCCGAACGAGAATGTTCTCGACGTCTTCGCCGACGTAACCCGCCTCCGTGAGAGTCGTGGCATCGGCGATCGTAAAAGGGACATCCAGAATGCGCGCAAGCGTCCGGGCCAGCAAAGTCTTGCCGACACCAGTCGGACCGATCAGCAGAATGTTGGATTTGTCGAGCTCGACCTCGTCGTCCTTGAGGGAGCTGGAGTTGATGCGCTTGTAGTGGTTGTAGACCGAAACCGAAAGAGCCTTCTTCGCCTGCTCCTGTCCGATCACATACTGATCGAGGACGTCCTTGATCTCCTGCGGAGACGGGACCTGTGTTATCGCTTCAGATACCTCGCGCTCCTCGTCCTCGGCGAGGATCTCGTTGCACAGCGCAATGCATTCATTGCAGATGTACACCGACGGCCCGGAGATGAACTTGCGGACCGAATCCTTGGATTTACCGCAGAAGGAACAGCGGAGATGCTTGTCTTGGGACATTGACAGGAGGCAACGCCCGAATCACCCGCCGCGCCGCTCCGGCGGTCTGCCGGCAAGGCGCTTTGAAGGATTCAGGCTGATTTACAAGCCGCCCAGCGGGCGGCCGAAAAAACACCGGCTAATGAACAACTAACAGCGGTTCTGTATATGGTCAAGCACAATCAGACGGGCTAACGCTTAAGCGCATCTTCCATCGTTCCCCGATAGTTCAAGACGTTGTCAATAAGCCCATAGTCACGGGCCTCCTCGGCCGACATGAACCGGTCGCGATCCATGTCGCGCTCGATCTGCTCGATCGGTCTACCCGTATGTTTAGAGAACAGCTCGTTCATCTTCGATCTAAGGTAAAGGATCTCCCTCGCCTGGATCTCGATGTCCGATGCCGAGCCCTGCGTGCCGCCGCTGGGCTGGTGGATCATGATCCGGGAGTGGGGGAGCGCCGACCGCTTTCCGGGCCGTCCGGCGGCCAGCAGGAACGATCCCATGCTCGCTGCCAGGCCCATGCAGTTGGTGTTGACCGGCGACTTCAGGAACTGCATCGTGTCGTAAATCGCCATCCCGGCGGAAACGCTCCCGCCCGGAGAGTTGATGTAGATATGAATGTCGCGCTCGGGATTGTCCGCCTCCAGAAACAGAAGCTGCGCAATCACAACATTCGCCACATCATCATTTATCGGCGTGCCGAGGAAGATGATGCGGTCCATGAGGAGTCGCGAGAAGACGTCGTAGGTGCGCTCCCCGCGGCTCGACCGCTCGATTACGTAAGGCGTGTACAGTGTCGGCATGGCTGACTGCTCCTCAGCTTTCGGTTTGGATTTCGTTTCGTTCCGTGAGCCACTTGAA
>JALYJX010000250.1 GCA_030775065.1 Gemmatimonadota bacterium
GCAGAGAGCCCGACGAGGGTGCGCGCCACATCGGCATGACGTGTTCCCAGCTCCCGGCGGCGAAGAGCGAGCGCCTCACCGTACGCCTCGTCGGCGCCAACCACGTTCGCCTGCGCGAGGAGCACCGCCCCCAGCTGATCCAAAGTCTCCGCGATCTCGAGATCCGGTTTCGGCTGCAGGTTGCGGCGGAGCGCCAGCGAAGTTTCGAGGAGACTGCGAGCGCGATCGTGCAGCTCCAGCCGGTGATACGGCTGCGCCATCTCGAACATCAGCCGTGCGCGCTGCTCGGGATGCTCAATCATCTGCTGATCGATGCGGGCCGACGCGCTATCGAGAATGTCCCGCGCCGCAATGCCGCGGTCACCGGGAGCCACGGTTCGAAAAATGTTCAGAAAAATGGCGCCTACCTGCTCCGCCCTGTCGCGCTCGAGCGCGATCCGTTCCGCCTGTGCACGAATGCTCGATCGCTGGACTGTCATCACGGCGGCAAACCCCACCACGAGAAGAGCCGCCGCCGACGCCATCGCCACACCTGTGCGATGCCGACGGATAAACTTTCGGGTGAGATAGGATCGGCTCTCGGGTTGGGCGAGAACAGGCAAGCCGGTCAGATGTCGCCGCACGTCGGTCTCGAGCTGCTCGACCGTTGCGTAACGCCGGCTCGGGTCCTTGGCCATCGCCTTCAGGACCATCGCGTCGAGATCGCCGCGCAGCCGCCGAACGAGCTTGACCGATGTGCCTCCACGTGAGAGCGCCCGGGCTGCAGCGGACCGCTCGCCTGCACGGACGCCGACAGGTTCGCTTTCGCGCGCGGCTGAGACCGATGGCCGCTCGGGCTCCTGTTCGAGCACAGCACGCGCAACCTCGTAGCTCTCGAAGGTTGAAAGACGATACGGCCTGCCGCCGGTGAGAAGCACGTGAAGCAACACGCCCAACGCGTAGACGTCCGCTGAAGTCGACGCCGGCTCGCCGCGGATCTGCTCGGGACTCGCGTAGAGCGGCGTCATCAACCTGTCGCCGACCGTCTTCGCCGCATTCGCCGTCGTCGGATCTTCCGCCAGCAGCTTCGCGATACCGAAGTCCAGCAGGGCAACACGGCCGTCCGCTGAGACGAGAATGTTCGAGGGTTTCAGATCGCGGTGAACCACGAGATTGCGATGCGCGTACTGCACGGCCGAGCAGACGTCGCAGAACAATTTCAGGCGCTCCTCAACCGACAGTCGCAGATCATCGCAATACTTGTCGATCGGACGTCCGTCGATGTACTCCATCGCGAACCACGGTTGCCCATCGACAGTGACACCGCCGTCGAGCAGCCGCGCGATTCCCGGATGGTCGAGCGTCGCGAGAATCTGCCGCTCCTCGAGAAACCGCTGAAGCCTCCGTCGGTCCCCGCCGCTCCACCGCGGCAGCACCTTGAGGGCCACTTCCTTTCGGTACTGGTCGTCCGAACGCTCGGCGAGGTATACGGCGCCCATCCCGCCCGATCCGATCTCGCGGCGGACGCGGTAGGGTCCAAACATCGACACCGCGTCGCTGCGATCGCCGTCGCCGTCCGGCTCATCGATCGACGCGACGCCTTGCAGGAAGGGCGCGGCAAATTCGGCTGCAGGTGTCTCCAGGGTGGACGCAGCCGCCGCGGCTTCGATTAGCGCCTTCACCTCGGCGCCGATCGAGGGATGATTTTCGAGACATTGATCGAGGAACGCCTGCCGCTCTGCGGGCTCAAGCTCGAGCGCGCTGTCGGCGGTGTCGAAGACCTCCCGCCACCGTTCAACCAGTTGCGTTTTCGCCATGTCAGCCTCCGCTCGCCAGGACGAGCCCGCCGACATCCACCCATCGAACGGTCGCTGGAGAAGCGCTCGAGGCGAATACCGTGGAGGCCAACGTGTCAGAGCATAGTCTCATTCGGGCATTCCGTACAGCACCGTACCGTTCCTCACGCTACGGCGATACACACACGCCGAAGCTGCTATTGTTTTCAGCACTCGCGCGAATCAGGTCGAGCGTCTCTACTCGTGCCGCTCGGTAAGCGGCCTGAGTGTCATTCCTTCTCCCTGCATCGCCGTTCCAAGCTGTCATCTGGAACCGAACCCAATCGCAGCGGTTATCATCGGGTTGCGATAGACGTCTGCGTGTGAACGCGACAACGCTTACCAAAAGCGGACAGCAGGACGCCGTCTATTCGAGCGTCCGCTGCAGCCACCCCTTGGCTTTGGTCCAGTCCCGGCGAACCGTGCGGGCAGTCACGCCCAGGACTTCCGCTGTCTCTTCCTCGGTGAGGCCGGCAAAAAAACGACATTCCACAACCCGGCTAAGCCGTTCGTCAATGCGGGCGAGCTCGATCAGTGCGTCGTCCACGGCAAGCAGCGTGTCAGCGCGCTGCTCCGCCACGAGCATCGAGTCGGTGAGACTTACACGCCGGGGCGCGCCACCACGTTTGTCGGTGCGATAGCTGCGCGCATAATCCACCAGGATTCTACGCATTGCGTTGGCGGCGACGGCAAAAAAGTGGGCTCGGTCAGTCCATTCCGCGCGCGTCTGATCGACGAGCTTGAGGTATGCCTCGTGGACGAGCGCCGTCGTGTCGAGCGTGTGTCCGACGTTCTCGCGCCCCAGTTGCCGGTGCGCGATGCGGCGCAGCTCGTCGTAGACGAGGGGGAACAGCTTCTCCCGCGCGGAAGGCTCGCCGGCACGCCAGGCTACGAGCTGAGTCGTGATGTCCGCGTCGTCATTTGTCAGCGGGCGCCTCCCGAGGACTTGCAGCACTCAAGATGGCTCCCATCCAGGAATCCGGCAATTCAAGCAGCAGTCACCGCTGTGCACGATCCACGGTCGCTTAATGAAAGCGATTAATGGCTGTGGCAACGGCGCAGAAGACAAGAGCGCGCGAACATTTACTTAGCTATTGCGCTAATTAGCTAAATAGCTTATATTCCCTTATCCGCGTTAAATGAGGTCCAAGTTTGCCCGGTTCCAATGCCGTCTTCAGAGCTCTGGCAGATCCGACGCGACGAGAAATCGTCAAGCTGCTGCGTCAGGGTCCGCTGAATTCCGGGGAGATCGCCGAAAAATTCCCGAGCGCGTGGCCAACTATCTCGCGCCATCTGGCCGTGCTTCGCGATGCCGATCTAATCTCGGCCGAGCGAAACGGGAGCAGCATCCGATACGAGCTCAACGCGACCGTGTTGCAGGAGCTCGTCGAACACATTTTCAACTGGACAAAAAAAGGAGAGAACGATGCGTAAGTGGACCCCCGCAGTCCCGATCGTTGGATCCTATGCTCTCTCGGCTGCGATCTTCTCTCGCCTGCCGAATGAGGGGCACCCGGATCTTTCGCCGCTCATCCCCGTCAGTATCCCCAGCGGCGACGGCATCTCGCGGTTGGTTGTAGCTCTTCTCCTCCCGACCATCGCATTCGGCGTGTGGATTCTTCTCAGCGCACTCGCGAAGGTCGGCGGTCCGCGAAAGCCGCTGCCCGAGTGGTGGCTCAACGAAGAAACCGGATCCGAATCCGTCCAGCGCTTCGCGCCCACCTATGCGACTATCACTCTTACGGTCGCTTCACTGTTTGCTCTCATGCACATCGCGCTCGTCGCGGGCGTGCTGCACTGGCCACTCTGGACTTACAAGATCCTGACTGCAACCCTCGGCGTGGGATTCATCACCGCGGGTAACATCATGCCGCGGACGCGCCCCAACTGGATTGTAGGTCTGCGCACGAAGCGAACGTTGACAGATCGAGCGGCGTGGCAGCGCACGCACCGAGTGCTGGGAGCGCTGATGATGGGACTGGGAGCCGTCGTCGTGGTAGCTTCGGTTGTTGCCCCGCGGTACGCCCTGTCTGTCGCACTCCTCGGTTTGCTTCCGTCATTCGTTATCGCGCACGCATTCGGCACGAGGGACACTGACACAGTCCTGCTCGAGAGGACATGAGGCTCAAAGCGAGCTTCGACGCTGGGGACTACGTGCTCGGCACCGAGGACGAAGAGATCGTAATCGCTCATTGGATTCAACAAACACACGTGCAATGCTGATCAGGGCGTATCAACCGTCCGACTGGGCGGAATGGTTGCGAATGAGCAAAGCATTATTCCCGGTCGAGTGGACCGAAGACGACGTCGCAGAGATGCACGCGACGCTCGCCCGCTCGGATGCGGCGGTGTTCGTGCTCGAGCGGCCTGATGGCAACTCGCTCGCCGGCTATGTCCAAGCCGGCGCTCGTTCAGTCGTCGACGGCTGCTCTACAAGCCCGGTAGGATATATCGAAGCGTGGTACGTCGACCCCGATGTTCGACTCGGCGGCCACGGCCGGGCACTGCTCGAAGCCGCCGAAGCGTGGGCTCGAGACCAGGGATATCAGGAGATGGGATCGGATGCGCTGATCGACAATCACGTGAGCCACATGGCGCACGAGCGGAGCGGCTACATCGAGGTCGATCGCGTAGTCACCTACCGGAAGGATTTGCGCTAGCTCGGCTACGGCTCCCAGCTCGGCGTTCCGCCGGAAGGCGTGAGAGTAAGCCAGGATGCCTCCGCGGGAGCGATAACCTGCACTTCGTCCCATTGGCTCCCCTCACCGTTCAGCACGACGCGCATCGAAGCACCCGATGCGGTCCCCACCATCCACTCGTCGTTGTCGCCCACTCCTATGACCTCGCTCACGTATTCCGTAGCGCCTGATCCATTTCTGACTACCACATCGCCGGCAACCGGCTTCAACGGTGAATTCGCCTGAGCCGGCTGCTCACGTCTGCCGTAGGCGAGGTTTTCCAGCTTCTGGCGCGGAATCTCGCTCGCCGCAAGATCGAGGAAGTAATCGAGCGAGAAAAGCGCGAGACCGAGCGCCTCGCGCTCCCTGGCGAGCAGATCGTGATCGGGAGCGGATGACCCTGTCTCGGTGTCGGCAATGCCGATGAGAAATTCACAGCACCGGCGAATGGCAGCAGGCGGATAAGGCAGCTCCGACACCGGACGATAGAGACAGTCCGCGAATGCGCCTGGCTCTTCGCGGGCAGCGTCGTAGTCGCCCACCACGGTCAGCGCCAGAGTGACGTGCTCCGGTACGGAGGGATCCAGTACTTTTGGAGGAATCGCTCCCGTATCTGCTGGGCGGATCAATCTCCATAGCTGCCAGTAGGCGAGCTCCTGCCTTTCGTCGTGCTCGACAGCCGCCGCGGAGCGATTTGCGAGCTCTCGCTGGATACCTTCTCCCTGCAACGCGGCTATTGTCCGGCGCTCCTCATCCGAGGGGTAGTGAGGCACCCGTCCCCCGACGTGACTTACCACCGTCAACGAACGGAGGCGCTCGAGCATCGCTGCAATAAAATTCGACATTGGCATCGCTCAGGTCTTTATCCGTGGGACCGGCGGCCCCTCTGCTGACTGAGGACGATCAAGAGCAGGTCTTACAACACCTCGAGCCCTTAAAATTTGGCGCTACGCAGGCCTCAGTCCGTAAGCGTTACGACGAATGCGAGATCCGCCGGCTCGAGGATACGCGAATCAAGGGTAATCGCCCGACCCATGAGTTAGATTGAATCATACGTTCAAGGGGCAAAGTGACGAAGGAATTCGAATTTGTGGATCAGGGACTGACATTCTACTGCTCGGTTGAAGCGCCGCTGCACGCAGGTATGCCACCATGGTGGTGGTTCCGGGTCGACACCGCAAAGACAACGCGCCACGCTCCCTTCGCAGCGTCGCCGAAGGACACGAAGCAGTCGGTTCAGACCCGGATCATCGCCTACTACGCCGAGCTCCTCGCGATTCAGGCGCGTCCGGTGCATCAGAGGCCCGTGTGGCGAAAGCCGGTGCGCCCGCCCGAGACTGCAACCGTGGAAGCCACCTCAGCCGAGTCCGCCGTCCCGACTGCCTGAAATCGGCTGTCCGGGCCAGACCACGCCCGTGCAGCAAAATCTCGATTGTCTTCTACCTGAGCTCGCCCTCGCCCCGACCGTTACCACAGTCTGGAACCATGGTGATC
>JALYJX010000251.1 GCA_030775065.1 Gemmatimonadota bacterium
GTCTCGACCCAGCCGAGCGCCTCGTCCAGACTCGAGCTCTTCCGGTCGAGGTAACCGGTAGCGAGACGCTTCTCGATCCTCGACTCATCCACCTCCACGGCGAGCATCACCGCCCCGTTCATCGTCGCCGCGAGGGGCTGCGCTCCCCCCATGCCACCGAGGCCCGCGGTCAGCACGAATCGCCCCGCCAGTGATCCGCCGAAGTGTTTCCGGGCAACTGAGCCAAGGGTCTCGTACGTGCCCTGCACGATTCCCTGCGATCCGATGTAAATCCACGATCCGGCCGTCATCTGGCCGTACATGATGAGCCCTTTTCTTTCGAGCTCGCGAAAGTATTCCCACGTCGCCCAGCGCCCGACGAGATTGCTGTTCGCAATCAGTACCCTTGGCGCGCTTCTGTGCGTGCGAAACACTCCGACCGGCTTGCCACTCTGAACGATCAGCGTTTCGTCGTCAGCAAGCTGCCGCAGCTCGCGGACGATGGCGTCGAACGATTCCCAGTTGCGGGCAGCCTTGCCCGTGCCGCCGTAGACAACCAGATCCTGCGGCCGCTCGGCTACGTCGGGGTCGAGGTTGTTCATCAGCATCCGCAGCGCGGCTTCCTGCTGCCATCCCTTGCAGGAGATCGCGCTCCCGCGCGGGGCCCGGACCGTCGCTCGCTCCGCTCGCTCTACGGAATTCGCCGCCCTGAGCGCATCACTCGCCATCACATCAGTCATGCGCCGGCGCTCTCCCCGCGAACCAGCCAGAGGCGACCGCAGCGGCGAGCGCCTCGATGTCGGGCGTGAGGACGCGGTCGGCACCAAGCGGCGCGACGAGAGACCTGACTGTCTCATGCGCGCGGATTACACCGCGGCCCGGCTTGAGAGGAGCACGAAAATCGATACCCTGTGCCGCGCACATGAGCTCGATGGCAAGAATCCGTTGCACATTGGCCACGACGCGACGAGCCTTCCACGCCGCGCCCATCGCCATGGGGACGACATCCTCACGATTGCCATCCGTTGGAATCGTATCCACACTCGCAGGATGCGACAGCACCTTGCACTCACCCGCGAGCGCCGCGGCAGTCACCTGTGCCATCATGAATCCGGAATGGACTCCCGGATCTCTGCTGAGAAACGCAGGCAGTCCCTGATTGAAATCGGGATGCACGAGCCGGTCGATTCGTCGCTCCGACATGGTCGCGACATTGGTCATGACGATCGTGAGAAAATCGAGCGCGCTTGCAACGGCCAGCCCGTGGAAATTTCCCCCGCTCAATACGTCCCCGTTCTCGAAGACCAGCGGATTGTCGGTCGCTGCGTTCAGCTCGCGGCTTACGATTCCTTCGATCCACTCGAGAGCGTCGAGAACCGGCCCGTGAACCTGCGGCATGCAGCGCAGAGCGTACGCGTCCTGCACGCGTGGATCCCCAAGGCGATGGGATTCCCTGAGCTCGCTGTCTTCGAGCAGACTGAGGAGAAGCTCCGCCGAGCGCGCCTGGCCCGTCTGGCCGCGCGCCTCCTGAATCCGCGGGTCGAACGGCACTGGCGTGCCAAGCAGGGCCTCGAGCGACATTGCGCCGGCAACGTGCGCGGTCTGCCAGATGACGCGAGCGTCGGTAACCGCGAGCGCCGCGATGCCGGTGTGGGCCTGGGTTCCATTGATCAGGGTTATCCCTTCTTTCGGTCCAAGCACAACAGGCTCGAGCCCGAACCGCCTGAGCGTCTCCGCTGCGTTGCCACTCGAGCGTGGTGCCTCTGACGTGCCGAGCGAATGCCAGCTCCGATGGTACAGCGTTCCTTCACCGATCATTGCGACACCGAGTGCCGCAAGCGGGGCAAGATCGCCGCTCGCTCCGACGCTCCCCTGCTCCGGTACCGGCGGATAGAGGCCGGCATTGAGCATCCCGACAAGCAGATCGACGAGCTCCGGTCTCGCGCCGGAAAAGCCTTTCGCGAGAACGTTCGAGCGAAGGAGGATCATCGCTCTCACCTCGCGCTCGGGAAGCAGCGGACCGACGCCGGCCGAGTGGCTCCGCACGAGATTCACCTGGAGCTCGGACAAGCGATCGTGGGGAATCGCGACCTCCGACAGCTTACCGAATCCCGTGGTCACGCCGTACACCACATCGCCGCGCTCGACGATCCCGGCAACCACATCGCGAGTGCGGAGCATCCGCGTGCGAGCATTATTAGCCAGGCTGACCTTCGCGGAATCCACCGCCACGGCGCGAACGTCCTCCAGCGTCAGACTCCCACCGTCCAGCGTGACCAGTTTCGTCGTGTGGTTCATGCAGCTCCAGTGTCGGTCACGGCGGCGTTGACGATTACGCTGAAGTAGGTCATGCGCGGGCTGTATCGATCACTCGTCGCGACTCGCCGTCCCACCGCCAGCGTGCTTTGCTGCCATCCAGGTGAACTCCTCCGAGCCACCGGTCCGTCCCACTCAGTTTGATCCAATCCTTCTTGCCCGCGCGCACTTCTCTCCCGACGTTTGTTAGAACCAGCTCCGCAGCGCGAAACTCACGTGCCTGAGACTCTGTTCGGGGTGCGTATACGCGTTCCCCCGAGGGATATACAACCAGCGGAGTAGCTCCGCGACTCAGCCGCTCGATGTAAGACGCTGCGCTCGAATCCCCGCAGTATATCCGCTCCTCGCGCTCCGCGGCGTAGCGGAACGTTTCTTCGAATCGGGAGTTTCCTGCAGCGAGACCATCTAGCAGCTGGTGTTCCGCCCGTGAGAGACCGTTGCGGGTCGACGGAAGCTCTTCGAGCAGACGCCACATGGCACCTTCGAGGAATTGAAGATGCCCCGTTCCGCTCTCGAGGAGGGCAACGATGTCGGTCGGGTCAGGCGAGGTGAATGCGCGCCACGCGCCCTGACCGAGGCTGAGCATTTCGGGTGTAACGGGTTTTCGGGCTTCGTACAGCGCCGGAAAACGCTCGACCGGAAGATTCCCCAGATATCCGGCGAACGAGACGTGCTCGATCGGCGGCAGCTTTGCGGTTTCGAGACTCGCCGCACGGTGACCGATGGTGTCCAGTATCTGAATCAGCTGCAGCTGGTCGTAGAGATCCCACTCGAACCAGAGAACGATCCGCTCGAATTCGGGCAATCGCTCGAGCAGCGTGGCGCGAGCGATGAAGTCCTGCGCAAGCTCGCTTAACTCTGCCGCGCCGGCCGATGCGAGGTAGGCCGCGCGGACCCAGCTCAGCTCGGCAAGCGAGAGATCCCGGGGAACCGGGCCGTCGTGAAGAACGTCACGCCACGGCAGTATCTCGCCGGCAATGCCTGCTTCCCGCATGAGCTCGCCGGCGCAATCGCCGCTGGTGATATGGAGCGCGACGCTCAAATCGCTATTGGCCGGGCTGCCGGTATGTCGCCTTGTCGTAGTTGAACTTGATGTCCGGCTGCGCGTTTAACGCAATGAAGAAGTTGAAGGCAAAGTTTCCGTTGGGGCTCCGCGTGAACGCGAAGATCGACCGCCAGTCGTGCAGCTGGCGCTGCAGCGTAACCGACTGACTGGCGAACTGGCGCGCATTGAAGTCGTACGTCGTGCCCCATTGCGCCGACCACTTCGGTGTGATGTTGAAGCTCATCTGCGACGTCAGATATTCACGCGCAGGCTGTCTGATGAACGGTGCGCCCGCCGTGATTCGCCCGATTGGAACCGCGCCTACGGGATTGGTTTGCTGCTGGAGCACGCACGCATCGAATTGGAGGGGAATCCCCGCATACGCTGAGCAAAGGCTGCGAGGATCTTCGTTCACCACCTGCCCTCCTACCGGCGGGCGCTGCCTCACCTGGGAAAAGGTAAACGAAGCCTGCCAGCCCTTCGTCTGCGGCAGAGCGTACTGCTGGTTACGAACGGCGGACCCGGCCATCGGCGTTGAAGCGAGTCGCTGCGTCATTGCATCGTCCTGGCTGGGCTCGAGTCGCTCCACTTGCGGCGCGCCCTGCGGTACCGCCTTCCCAAAAATGCGGGTGAGCGCCGCGAAGATTCCCGACTGATTGTTCACCGAGAAAGAGAAATTCATCCCTGTCCGGAACGGTTTGAAGAGAGCCGTGTCACTGAGAACACTTCCCTGGAAGAGCGAGTAATCCACGCCGAGACGGAACCCGGGCAGCAGGTCCGACGTCACGTCGTAGTTGAAGTAATCGTTGGCGAATCCTGACCTTCCCGTCTTCCGCTTGCGCTCGAAATCGTAGGTCAGCGGACTGAACCTGAGCGACATGAGCTTGACCTTGCGCGCCTCCGCCGTTGAGCTCGTGTCGCTGGACTTCATCTTCGCTTCGAGATCCTGAGACAGCGACAGCGTGACCTGCTGCTGCGCCAGGCTGCCCACGTAGTCGCGAGGCGACATGTTGAGCGCTGCGAGATACTCACGGCTCACCGTCGCCGCCGGAGAGTACTGAAAGGTCAGGCCCGGAGTGACTGAATGGCGGAAACGTGAGATTCCGCCAATTCCGGGAAAGAGACCGAAAATCGTCGGCGATGACGACAGTGAATAGCTGATGCGCTTTGATTGGTGGACGTATCTCCCGCCCGTCTGTTCAGTGCGCACCCAGAACCCATGCGGATCAACGTTCGAGATGCCGATACTTGGCGAGATCTTGAACGAGTTCCTGAACAGCGTCGGAAGACCGAACGAGGTGTGCCAGTCGATCTCGGTGCTGAACGTTCGCGCGAAAACGCGATCGACCTTGATGGTCGGGTCGTCCTGATCAATGATCGGAATGCGAACCGGAGCGTTGTTCTCCTGATCGGCGATGCGGAACGAGTTCGTCAGGGTGAAACCGAATATTTTGATCGGCGATTCGATGGAAAGGTTGGTGACGCGGGCGTCGGTTTCCAGCTGAGTGCTGTCGCGGACACCGTTGCGCTCGGAAAAGCGGAATCCGAACTCACCGATCTGCGGAACCTTGAACTGCTGTTGGTTCGAGACGCTGAGCGACGGTGTCCAGTCGAGCCAGCGGGTTACTCCGATCGTCGGCGTGGAAATGCTGAAGTTCGGGAAATTCTGGGTGACTTCGTCGCGACCGGGATACTGCCTGCGGTCTCCTCCAATCGAGAACGACGCTGGCCCGAATTGCTGCTGGTAATTCACACGGCTTTGTATCGTCGCCAGAACCTGACGCGGATCGAACGTCGTCTGCCTCTGAATCACGGTATTCGTCGCGTAGTTCAGATCCATTGTCAGATGCGTCGTCTGCGAAAAATCCTGCTGGTGGCCCCATGAGTACTGCGTGTTTCCTGAGCCGTCGCGCTGCGCCAGCTTCGACACGGCGAACCTGCCGGTGAGAAAGCGATTGAGCCAGCGGTAGCGCCATTCGCCATTGACGCGTACCCACCCGGGGTCACCCGGCGACGAATTCGAGCCGCTTCTCCAGTCGAGCGATACCTGAGCGTCCGAGTAATCGCTGAACGCGAAATAGTAGCCGAGGTTCTCGAGGTGCCGCCGGTACGACGGGCTGTTGCGGAAGATCTCGCTCACCCCGAAGCGCGGCGTGAGAATCCCGCTGCGGCGTCCCGAGCGAATGTCCTGGAAGATGAACGGGAGCCACATCACGGGGACATCGCCGATGTAAAGCACCGCCGGACGCGCGACCATCAGGCTGCGGGAGATCATCTTGATCTGCTTCGACTTGAAGTGATAATCGGGGAGCGAGTCGTCGCAGCTCGTTATCGTTCCGTTCCGGACGTAAAACGCCGTCTGCCGGCCGCGGCTGGTGTCTGCCACGAAACTCGCTTGGGGGGCTTTGACGATCCACTGCTCTCCGGATTCAAGCACCGTGCTGATATTCGTCACGCTGCCGCGGCGCGCCACAATGTCGTATCTGAGCTCACCGCTGGAGACGACGTCCGCTGCATTCTGGGCCGGGTCGCGCAGAATCAGCGTGTCGCCGCGAGCGACGACGAGTTTGGTGGAGTCATTGTAGACGATGGTGTCGCCGACG
>JALYJX010000252.1 GCA_030775065.1 Gemmatimonadota bacterium
CCGAAGAAGTCCCAAGTCCCGAAGCATCCAACGCTGTTTGGCGAGACGCCACTCGTAGGTGTGCTCCATGAATTGAGCGATGCCACTAGCGTGCAGCTTCAATACTCCAATCGAAACGGTCACCTGTTCGTAGGTGACAGCATTGAGTGGCTTAAATCGCTGGAGGACGCTAGCGTCGATCTGTTCTTCGCCGACCCGCCGTACAACGTGAACAAGGAGGAGTGGGACAGCTTCGAGAGTCAGGAGCATTACATCGAATGGTCGCTGCAGTGGATCAAGGAAGCTGCGCGAGTCCTGAAACCGACCGGATCCATGTACGTCTGCGGCTTCTCGGAAATACTGGCTGACCTGAAGCACCCTTCAATGCGCTTCTTCGCCTCGTGTCGCTGGCTCGTATGGCACTACAAGAACAAAGCGAATCTCGGATCGGACTGGGGACGATCACACGAAAGTATTCTGCACCTTCGCCGTTCAAAAAAAGTGAAGTTGAACATTGACGATGTGCGCATCCCGTACGGTGCGCACACGCTCAAGTATCCGGGCCATCCGCAGGCTGATTCGAGCAACTTCGGCAACGGCAAAGACCGAGACGACTGGTATCCTCACCCGATGGGCGCGAAACCGAAGGACGTGATTGACATCCCCACGACCTGCAATGGGATGGGCGAAAAGACTCCACATCCAACGCAAAAGCCCGAAGAGTTGGTGCGACGGTTCGTGTTGGCATCGTCGCATCCCGGGGATGTAGTTGGGGACCCGTTCTCGGGATCGGGCACCACACTCGTTGTTGCCGAACAGCTCGGCCGTCAGTGGCTGGGCTGTGAGCTAAACCGGGAATACAACGAGTGGGCAATCAATCGCTTGGAGCGAGTGCCGCGCCTGAGTGTCGCTGAGTGGATCGCCTTTGATCGGCAGACGGCAGAGCGGCGCGAGGGCATTAGGTGAACCTCAAACAGTTAGTCGACATCGCGAAGAATAAGACTAATTTTGCGACGCTACCCGATTATCTCACCTTCTGTCTCCATTACATCGACTTCATCACGACGGGACTACAAGCGGAGATCGTCGCTCAGAACGAAACGGACTATCGCTTCTTCCAGTACGATGAGTCGGGGCACTTCAACATTACCCGGCCGATCAACTCGAAACTGTTCATTCGCGCAGATCAGATCGACGTGATCGAAGGTGAGTTTGTCAAGACGCTCAAAGGGGCACGGGACATTGCTCCAACCGATGCGACGCGGCGCGCCATTCTGAATAATGGCGTTTACACCATTCAACAGGCTATCGGCGCCGCGCTCGATGCTCTGCCGGCTGGCGAATCCAACACAGCAAGAAAAATCGCTGGCGACTTATTCGAACGACTGGTCCGGCTACTTATACGGGAACTGGACATCACATGCGTGGCCGGTACCGTTCAGGTGCCTGTTATTGTCGATGGCCAAGAGCTGTTCAAGATGGCGTATCAACACGACATGCTGATCAAAGATGGCGAGGAGTTGAAAGTCATCGGCTCAGTGAAAACGTCGAGCAAAGATCGCATCGACAAGATTTTCTTGGACAAGTTTCTCTACTGCAAGCTGACTGATACCGCGATCCCACACATCGCGGTCTTTCTTAACGATGTTCAGCGCAAACCTGCGAGGAGGCCCAATCAGTATTCAATCAACTCGACGTTTCTGTCCGGCCATTTCAAAGGCTTCACCGTGAAGCTGAACCCGCTCGATGGAGTGTACTACTGCGACATTCGGCCGAACATGATAGCCGATCCACTGTTGAGCGAGCAGATCGACACGCTCGACCGCTTGTTTTGCAACGATCTGTGGAGTTTTCTTGAAAAGCCGGGCATTGCGGCCGAGACGGAACCGAAAGGAGAGTTGGGCGACTCCGAGGTTGAATCCTAGGACCCGTTTCGTCATCGCGTACACGAGCATTCATGATGGCAACGGCGACGTAGAACGAACATCCGCCCAAAGGTCGCATTGAAAGTTTACGGCCGCGCGGAACTTAAAACTGTTAAGGATGCTTCGCCCTACTTATAGGCTATGAGGACGGACGCTCTAGGCCGGAGTGGCGATACCCCCCTCTATAGCGATCCGGCGATCCTCGTGCGCTTTATCGACCCAGAGCAGCCTGCAGCGGATGACGCGTGTTCTGACCGCGAGTAGCAAAATCGCTAGCAGACCTACTGCGAATGTGTGGTGTGTACGCTAAGCGTAAATCGCGTACTTATTAAATATGGACACAAAGGGCGTGTTTACTCCTAGCAGTGATATATCTATTTTGGATATAGACGTTTTGGTGATATCACTCACAGGGAGAAACAATAATGGCATCAAACAGTATTCCCGAGTTACTCGACCGCCTGCGCCCGACGTTGCAGGACGTGGCCGACTGGGCGCACGTCTCACGCGCGCTAGTGGTGGCCTGGCGGAAGGATCTATCGCAGCCCCGGCCCAAGAACCGCGCAGCACTCGTCAAGGCAGTCCGCGCCCGCGCCGCCAACTTGCTGACGCTCGCGGAGGAAATAGAGCGTGAGGGCGAGGCGCGAGCCGCTGGTGCTCGAAGTCGTCCACAGCGGCGAAGCCGTGGACATGGACAAGTTCCTACGCATGTACATCGGGGCGCTGCTGGCCGAAGTGCGGCGCGAACCAATCGAGATGGTAGAGGAGGCGTCGGATGAAACGATCACCATTCCGCCCGAACGTAAGTTCGGACTCCTTGCATACATCGCTTAGTATCCCGCCAGAGACTGCGCGGACGATTTCTTATCTGCGTGTAAGCACTGAAGATCAAGCTGGCGACGACCGTGCATCGTTGCCGGAGCAAGAGCGCCAGTGCGAAGCGTTCGCAGCGGCGCAGGGCCGGACGATTGACTTCGTGTGGTCTGATGAAGGCATCTCGGGCCGGGATACATCCAGACTTGAACGGTTGACGGACTGGTGCGAAAAGCACAGGCGCCCGAAGACTGATCGCGGATTGATCGTTGTCCTCAAGCGCGATCGCTGGGCTCGGTTCACCCACGACGACAACGCCTCCGGCTACTACGAGTATCGGCTGTCGCAGGCCGGCTGGGATGTGGACTTTGTTCTGGAGCCGAAGACCAAGAATAAAACAGCGGACGCAGTCCTAGCGACCATTCATCGGCGGATGGCCTCTGAGGAATCCGAAGAGCGAGGTCGGCGGGCGAGCGTGGGCATGGTGGCTCAAGCCCGCCGCGGGCACTGGCAAGGACGTGCACCCTACGGCTACGATAGGCTGGTGACCAGTGGTACCGGAAAAACTCGGCGGCTCGGGCCGGGTGAGCACGGCGCAGAGGGTGAACGCTCAAAGCTTGTCCCCGGACCAGCGGCTGAAGTACGAACCGTGCGCCGCATTTTCCAGTTGGCAGCGGAGGGTGTCAGCTTCGATGATATCGCAGCCCGACTGAACGCAGCGAAGGTACCAGGGCCGTGGGTGCGATATCTGAACCTCCCGCGCAAGGATGGTACGCCGAAGCGCCCGCGTGCGGATGGCAAACGCGCGCCAGAGGGGTGGACAGGCTTTGGTCAAGTCGCTCGAATTCTGAAAAACGTTGCGTATGTCGGAGTGGTGCGCTGGTGGCCGTACGGCGAGGACGGTGAGACGCGAGACAAGGAACCCATCGTTGTCGAGGACGCACACGAGGCGCTCGTAGACCGTGCGCTGTTTGACAAGGTGCAGCTCCGCTTCAAGACCAAACGGACGCGCGTATCAGCACCCGGCCGATATCTGCTTCCCGGCATCCTGCGGTGCGTCTGTGGTGCGGAGTTTACAGGTGGCGGAGGCCAGCGCCGGTATGTGGTGGCTCGCGTCGGGACACACGTTCAGGTCGGCGGCTTGCGAAGCGGCGAGTTCCGTCTGGCAAAGGCTGGCGAGCGCGGGACCTATGTCGAGGTTAAAGACCCAGAGCGTTTCCAATTCTACAAATGTCCGCGGTGTCGCGAGCCGCGCCAAGTCACCGTTAATAAGCGGTGGATGGAAGGGCGCGTAATCGAGATCGTCAGCCAGCATGTCAACTCAGTGTTGAAGGACGGCACCTTCGACGAGGTACTGGACCGGATCATGTCCGAGCAAAGCGGCCAGCGTCGGAAAGGCCGGAAGGACATTGAGACTGAACGCGCCGAACTGAGGCAAGAATTGGATCGGCTCGTACAGGCTGTCGCGGCCGGGTCGCTCAGGCCCGAGGAAGTGAAGCCGCTCGCGGATGCACTCCGCACGAGTCTCGAACAGCTTGAACATGACCGCCAGCGTGGGAAGTTCGAGGAGCGCGGCGCAATGCTGAGCCCCAAAGAACGGCTGCGGCTGAAGGCGATGGCTCGGGACTTCCCGGCGCGGATCAAGGGCGCCGACATCGTGACAGCGCGAGAACTGCTAAGCGCATGGGTCAGTGAAATCGTCGTGGACGGGAAGAATCCGAGGAAGCGGACCGGGAGGCTCGTGCTGCGGGCTGTCCCCATAGGTTTTTCCGACTCACATCCGGTCCGCCCGGGGCGGGGAAAACGATGCTCGCAAGACGTCTCCCCGGCATTCTTCCCGAGCTGAGTGAGCTCGAATCCCTCGAGGTAATCGCGATTCAATCCGTCGCCGGAATTCTGCCAGCCGATGTGCCGGCAATCTGCCCGCGGCCGTTTCGCGCGCCGCACCATTCCGTTTCATCCGCGGGGCTGATCGGCGGCGGAAGCACGCCTCGGCCGGGCGAAGTAAGCCTCGCCCATCACGGCGTGCTTTTTCTCGATGAGATGCTCGAGTTTCCGCGCTCGGTGCTCGAGAGCCTCCGCCAGCCAATGGAGGACGGGCGCGTCGTTATCTCTCGTGCCGCCATGTCTGTCGTCTTTCCGGCGATGTTCACGCTTGTCGGGGCAACAAACCCCTGTCCGTGCGGGCGGCTCGGCGATGGCACATCCGCGTGCATCTGTTCAGCAAGAGATGTTCAGCTTTACGCGAAGAGGATTTCCGGACCGCTCGCCGACAGAATCGACATGCACGTTATGGTCGGGCGAGTCGCGCTCGGCGATTTGTCGGCCAAGAAAGGAGGCGAGTGCTCGGTCGATATTCGCAAGAGGATATCCAGCGCGAGAGCTCGCCAGCGTGCGCGATATGCGGCGGTCGAGGGCGTGGGCTGCAACGCACACGCGCCCGGGCGATGGATCGATGCGCGTGGCGGGGTAGCACCCCGCGCTCGATCGCTGCTCCAGCGCGCAGCGAATGAGCTCGCACTTTCGGCTCGCGGCTATCATCGCGTTCTCAAAGTTGCGCGGACGATTGCCGATCTCGACGACTCAGCCACGGTTGCCACGGCGCACGTAGCGGAAGCCTTGCGGTATCGGCAGGCGACGCCGGATTAACGAACCAGAATCAATCCGGCAAGATCAACCGCGGTCGAATCGTAGCTCGAGCGTCTCGCCCGGCTCCACAGCCGACCACCGCGCAAGAACGTCGGCTCGGACTTCACGTACTCGCTCCAGCTCATCATCTGTCAGTTGGCGCGCTGGAACAGACGCTGTCTTATCCCGGCTGAGCGTGAATCGCATCTGTTCGTTGACAGCGGAGCTGACGCTCCGCTTTCCGGTCATTCGCTCCACCTCGAGCGCGCCTACCAGTGCTTCAACCTCGCGAGCCTCCCGCGGGGCTTCCCGCGAGGGAACGGCGTGTCAAAATCAGAGATCTCCCAGCCGTCAGCGATGAGACCGTAGAACGCGTTCCGGTAGCCGAGAACCGCTTCGATGGCATAGTGCGTCAGGTCGTGCGGAGGAAAGAATACACCGAGCTGTCCGTCCTGGCGCTGCCATGTAGTCGATCCATCGGCGCGAACGCAGGCGAGGGACGCCGAGCTGTCCTTGTTTTTTTTGATGCGAATCAGAAGGTCAGGCATTCGGG
>JALYJX010000253.1 GCA_030775065.1 Gemmatimonadota bacterium
CGCATCGGGAGGGAGCACGAAAACGAGAACCGACCTCGGGTAAGCCTCGATGAACTGACGCGTCCCCTGTACGTCGATGTCCATCACTACGTCCCGGCCGCTCGCAAGCACCCGGTCGACTTCCCGGCGAAGCGTACCGTAAAGATGCTGGTGCACCTCGGCGGATTCCGCGAACTCGTTTTTCTCGCGGGCGGCGAGGAACGCCTCGGGCGTCAGGAAAAAGTAATCGGTTCCGTCGATTTCGGCTGGTCTCGGGGGCCGGGTGGTGCAGGATACCGAGTACCCCAGATCCGTACGACGCCTCAGAAGCTCGCGCGCGATCGTGGTTTTGCCGGCCCCGGACGGTGATGAAAGAATGAGTGGAATACCGCTCACTCTACGTTCTCTACCTGCTCGCGGATCCTCTCAAGCTCTTCCTTGACGCTGACCACTTCCCCGAGAATAGGGGCATCGGCCGCCTTGCTTCCCATCGTATTCGCTTCTCTGACCATCTCCTGCAAAAGGAAACCGAGCCGCTTGCCGACAGCTTCGCTTTCCGTTTCGTCCAGTGTCTTGCAGAACGCGTCGATGTGAGCCTTGAACCTGTCGATTTCCTCGGAGATGTCCATCCGGTCAGCGAGGATCGCGACTTCCTGCGCCAGCCTCTGAGGGTCGACGTTCGCAGCTCCAGCCAGCTCGCGAACTGATTTGCGGAGCCGTGTGCCGTGCTCCACCAGCCGAATGGGGGCTCGTTCGGCGATCCGGTCCAGAGAAGCGGCGACGAGGTCCATCCTCTCACGCAGGAATCCGGAGAGCCGCGCACCCTCTTCCGCGCGCATCGCTCGCAATGCCGAGACTGCCTTTTCGACCACTTCGAGAAGCTCGTCCACCGTTCCCTCGTCGCCGTCATGGCTCACGAGATTCACGACGTCGGGCAGCGAAAGTACCGTGGCGGCGTCGAGGCCGCCGGTAAGGCCGTGCCTCTCCTGCAGGCCGCGCAGGACCGCGACATACTCGGCAAAGCGCGCCTCGTTTATCCCCCCCGCCGGCGTGCTGTCCCGATCTACGCGGGCCGTGAGCGAGACATGACCGCGGGCGATCCGCTGCCGCAGGATCTCTCGCACGTCCCCTTCCCACTTGCTGAAGGAGGCCGGAAGCTTGATGCTCGGGTTGAAGAACCGGTGGTTTACGGTTCGCAGCTCAACGCTGACGCGCAGGGCCCCAACCCTACCTTCCGACGACCCGAACCCCGTCATACTGGATATCATATGGGGTTACCTAAGTTACGACACGACACAGGATGGTCAATTCCAGAACTCCCACCTGACGCCGTAAAGATTGAGTGCCCGGTGCATGTAGAAATCCGGCACAACCTGGTGGAGCAAGCCCGCGATGTTCCGAACCTGATAGGAGATAATACCACGAAGGATTCTTATCTCCAGCAGTCCCATGAAAACGTTGCTGGAAGCCGTCGTACGGGTACCCTGCGTGATCGGAAAGCGCGTGATGCCGCGATACTCGTGAATCACCGCGGCATGGATTCCGAAGTTTCCACTCGGAAAGCGTGACAGCCATCTCGTGATGAAATTGAGCTCGGCGCGCATGTGCTGCAGGGGACGGTATGCGTCCGAAGCTGCCCATCTCGTGGCGATTATGTCGGCACCCAGGGCGCCGATGATCGGCCCGCGGATGGCCAGATAGGTACCGCTTCTTAGACCGGCGCTCGTCGCGACATAGGCGGTATCGAAAACGCGCAGCGGCGGCAGCAGCGCAGTGTCCCGCGTCATGAATCCCGCGGACATCCAGGTTCGGAAAACCCTTACTCCAGCTTCTATACGGGCCGCAGTGATATCAGGCCCGCGTGTCGATTCATCACCGGTATCAGTCGTGCGTGTTATCGCGCCCGTGATCGCCGCGAACGGAACCGGAGTCAGCCTTGCCGCGACGTCAGCGCGATTCGCTCCGTGAAAACCGTCACGCTCGGCGAAAACACTCACCAGTGCATAGCGCCAGTCGAGCTCGAAGCGGCCGCTGGGCGAGTGGGTCGTAACGCCGTCGCGACTGCGAACACGATGCACTGCCGATAATCGAGCTGGTCCGCGCGTGAATCCGCCGGAAAGGACGTACTGCTGGACGCGACTCGTTGTGTCTGCACTGTCGGGAATGATGCGCAGCGTTGCAGCCGTTGCTGCCGTCACGTGCCTGCTGTCTTCCTGAAGCCGGTTCACCGATGCAAGTGCCTCGACCCAGGGGCCATTCTCAATCTGGCCCCACGCGGCACGCAGGTATGCGAGCGTCTGCGTCGCATTGTACCCGGGAACCGACTGCCCCGCACCAAATGTCGGCTGTACGACACGTGTGCGCGTTGCCCTGATCGCAAGGGCATCCACGCTCCACTGCGTCCCGCCGGTTCCGACACGCGCAAGCAATGACAGTCCGTCGCCCCCGCCGCCGAATCGAGCCGAGTTGGTGTTGAATTGCTGGCCGCCGAATTGAACACCGGCGCCGTTCTGAAAGCGCTTCCCGTAGTAGCCGCGATAAAGGTTTGAGTCCTCATCGCCGGTCGATACGTCGACTCTCGTGTACGGTACGGTGCGTTCCGTCTGCCAGCTTCGCAGGTGCACGCGGAGTTCTCCGCCAAGACGCTCCACGCTTACTCGCTCTAGCGTCCAGAGCTGCACGGTGTTGAGGTCGAGCAAGGGAGCGGTTCGCGCATCGAGATTGTCGAGCTCCAGGCCGTCGTAGAAAATGCGTACACGATCGACGGCACCGTTCACTGCCACGAATTTTGGCGATGCAAGCCAGCCGCTGCGAAGCGTAAGCGCTCCGGGAATTCGGTCCAGCAGGTCCGAGACTGTCAACGCACCACTGGCGAAGAGCTCCTCGCGATCCCAGCTGTACTGAGGGCCAATGTCCGCGGTGACGGGATCCCTTGAGCGACCGAATCGGGCCTTGATCGTGTCACGCTGAGGCGCCGCGGAGTCTGTCGCGGGCTTCGGCGGGATCGGCACCTCACTTCCCGGCGGCGGAACAACCTGTGCGCCTGCGGCCACAGGCGCTCCGACGAAAAACGCCCCGGCCAGCAGGCCGAGGCGAGCACGACCCCAACGGTGATGCTGCAGCACTCTCAGGTCACCCTTCCCCGCACGAACTCAATGAAGGTGCCCGTCGGAATTCCTGTCGGCCCTTTGGGGATCGCAACAAGATCTGCGTCGGAGTATGCGGTGCCGGCAATGTCGAGGTGAACCCACGGATAGCTGTCCGTGAATTCCTTGAGAAACATGGCGGCCGTAATTGCGCCGGCGGGCCGGCCACCCGAGTTCTTGATGTCCGCGACATCGGACTTGATGAGATCGCGGTATTCGTCCCACAGCGGCATCGACCAGCCAGGCTCACCGGCGCGTTTGCCGGCGGCAATCACCTCGCCGATGAGAGCCTCGTCGAGCCCGAAGACTCCGGTCGCCGTATGGCCGAGTGCAATGACGCATGCGCCAGTCAGAGTCGCGGCGTCGATAACCACTGCGGGATCGAAGCGGCGCGCGTAGGAGAGAACGTCAGCGAGAACGAGTCGCCCCTCGGCATCGGTGTTGATCACCTCGATGTATTTGCCGAGATGACTCTTCACAACATCGCCCGGATTGACTGCCGTTCCGGATGGCATGTTGGTGGTCGCACCGATCAGACCCACGACGTTGACGGGAATCTTCATTCGACCTATCGCGTCGAGTGCTCCAAGCACTCCAGCCGCGCCGCACATGTCGAACTTCATGTCCTCCATCGACTGCGCGGGCTTGATGGAAATTCCGCCGCTGTCGAAGCAGAGACCCTTCCCGACCAGCGTGACCGGCTTCGTGCCGGGCTTGCCGCCTGCGTATTCGAGGACGATCAGCTTCGGGTCCTGTGGTGTTCCCTGCGCGACGCTGAGGAAAGAGCCCATTCCTTCCTCGGTCATTTCAGCGCGGCCGAGCACAGTGAGCTTGAGCCCGTGACGGTCGGCGATCTCTTTCGCGGTGTCGGCGAGGAACTGAGGAGTGCACAGGTTGCCGGGCATCATGGCGAGCGTGCGCGCGAGAGAATGCCCAGTACCAATTGCTTGTCCCGCAGCCATCGCTGCGCGGTTCTCGGGATTGTCGTCCGCGAGGATGGACACGCGCGCGAGCGGTGCACGCCGCTCCTCCTCCGGAGGAAGGCTCTTCAGATCCTTGTACTCCCAGCTTCCGGCGAGCAATCCCGCTGTCACCGCCTCGACGTCGCGCTCGCCTAGAACGCCGCCGTGAAATCCCAGGTCTCCCGATCCGAGCTTGCCGGCTTGTCGCGCAGCCAGTGCCGCCGCTCGCCGTAGACCACCGGCTCTGTCGGCCGGTTTTCCCATCCCAACGAGCATGATGCGGCGCGCGCCGTTTGCCGTGCCGGTGAACTGCAGCAATTCATCGCGTGCTCCGCGAAACTCGCGCGCAGCAATGGAGCGCCGCAACTCGCCTCCAAGCGCGCGGTCGAGATCTTCGAGCGTCGCGGCACCGGGGTTCTCGTCCATCGCGACAGCGAGGAGAGCGGTCGAAAAGTCCGCGACAGTGGCGGAGCTGAGCTGTATCTCGAGCGCCACTATTGTCGCATGCCTGCGATCACTGCGTCACCGAATGCCGATGTGGAAACTTCGGTGGCTCCGGGCATCTGGCGCGCGAGGTCGTACGTAACCCGCTTGGCTTTGATCGCGTTCTCGACTCCCCGAATGACGAGAGTCGCCGCTTCGTTCCAACCCAGATACTCGAGCATCATCGCTCCCGACAAGATCACACTGCCCGGATTGATCTTGTCCAGGTTGGCGTATTTTGGAGCAGTTCCGTGCGTCGCTTCGAACACGGCTACGCCGTCACCGACGTTGCCACCGGGAGCGATCCCCAGGCCACCCACCTGCGCCGCCGCCGCGTCAGACAGATAGTCCCCGTTCAGGTTCGGCGTTGCGATCACCGCATACTCCGACGGGCGCAGGAGAAGCTGCTGGAACATCGAGTCAGCGATGCGATCCTTCATGATGACGGCGTCGGCGCGAGTGTCGCGGCCCTTTTTTGCCACATCCGCCTCGGTGACGGTCGCGTCAGGGAATTTTTCCTCGGCAACCTCGTAGCCCCAGTCGCGAAAAGCACCCTCCGTGAATTTCATGATGTTGCCCTTGTGCACGAGTGTCACCGACTCGCGATTCTTTGCGATCGCGTGCATGATCGCCATCTCGACCAGGCGCTTTGTGCCGAATTCCGACATCGGCTTGATCCCGATGGCCGACTTGTCGCGGATCTCGCTTCCGAATTCTGTCTTCAGGTACTCTCGCAGCTTCGCGGCTTCGGGAGAGTCCGCGCGCCACTCAATTCCGGCGTACACATCCTCCGTGTTCTCGCGGAAGATCACGATGTTGACTTTTTCCGGCTCCTTCATGGGCGCTCCCACGCCCTCGAAGTATCTGACGGGCCGGATGCACGCATACAGATCGAGCACCCTGCGGAGCGTCACGTTCAGTGACCGGATCCCCGTTCCGACAGGCGTCGTGAGAGGACCCTTTATAGATACACGGAATTCCTGCAGCGCGTCGACGGTCTCGTTCGGGAGCCAGTGATTGAATTGCTTGAACGACTTTTCGCCCGCGTACACTTCCATCCACGCGATCTTTCTTTCGCCGCCGTATGCCTTCTCTGCCGCTGCGTCGAGCACGCGAACGGACGCTCGCCAGATGTCCGGCCCAGTGCCATCGCCTTCCACGAAGGGAATTATCGGACAGTTGGGAACGGAGAGCTTTCCCTCGGTGAACGATATGCGTTCACCAATCCGCGGCACTGTGGAGAGCGTGTAATCGGCCATTCTTTATCGAGGTGTGCTGAGTGTGATTTCGGGTAACTTAGAAC
>JALYJX010000254.1 GCA_030775065.1 Gemmatimonadota bacterium
TCCATGAGATTCTGTGGCTCGTCGGAAAGAACGCTGAGATCATCCGCCAGATCACCGCCGCCGCGAGCAACCAGCCGAGTCAGTGGAACAAACAGGGGCAGATGACCGCGTCTGTCCCGATCCGCTCTGAGCCGATGGCCCGTCCGGACTCAGTGGAGGTGATCGCGGAGGCGATAGAGCGCCTGAGCGACTCAAGCCGTACCGAAGCCGGGGTGCCGAAGGGGCGGAGGCGAACCGGGCGGTTCACCGCCGTCAGAATGCCGGTATATGACCGTTTCCGCCCGACTCTCCTTGCGCCCCCGCCGATCGCCTACGTCCTGGCGCCGGCCGATACACAGGTGGTGCGACTCCTGCGGCAGCACGGAGCTCGGGTTGATTCTCTGACCGCCACTCGTGTGGCAATGGCCGAGACCTTCGTGGCCGACAGCGTGATCGCGTCACCGCGCGCGTTCCAGGGTCACCGGGAGCTGCGCGTCGTGGGGCACTGGAAGACGGAGCGGCGCGAGCTCACGGCGGGCTCCTTCATTGTGCCGACAAATCAGCGCCTCGGTTCGATTATAATCTACCTGCTCGAGCCCTTGAGCGATGACGGTCTCGTCACCTGGAATTTCTACGATAGCGCGTTCCGCTCCGGCGGTGCCTACCCCGTGCTCAGGGTGATGAGCGACCCGCAGCCTGCACCCCGTCCGCCCAAAGTCGAATAGATGCTTCGCAACGCCCTGCTTTACCTGTCAAGTCAACCCAAAGTATTCAGCTTCGTACGGCACAACCGAATGGCAAAGGGCTTCGCGTCACGCTTCGTTGCCGGCGAGACGATGGACAGCGCACTCGCTGCGGTGAAGAAGCTCAACGCCAAGGGAATCACCGCCTCCCTCGACCTCCTGGGCGAAAGCGTTCGGAACGAGAAGGAGGCACGCGACTCCGCGCGCCAGTACATCAGCCTCCTCGATCGAATCAGGGAGAGCCGGCTCGACGCCAACGTATCGGTGAAGCTCACTGCAATGGGTCTCGACCTGGCCGAGGAGCTCTGCATTGCGAACATGCAGGACATACTCGAGCGGGCGCGGAAGCACGAGACCTTCGTTCGCATCGACATGGAGAGCAGCGACTACACGCAAAAAACCCTCGACATTTTTTACAACCGGCTCTTCCCGTCATTCAGGGGAAATGTCGGACTCGTTCTGCAGAGCTACATGTACAGGGCTTTTCAGGACGCGCAGGAGGCAAACACCGCCGGTGCACGCGTCCGGCTCTGCAAGGGGGCGTACAAGGAGCCGGCCTCGGTCGCGTACCCCGACAAGGAGGACGTCGACGACTCCTATCTCCGCTGCATGCGCGCGCTGCTGCTGGACGGCAACTATCCCGGCATCGCAACCCATGATGAGCGCATGGTGCGCGAGACGAAGCGCTTCGCGCGCGACAACCAGGTGGATTCGAGCCGCTTCGAGTTCCAGATGCTCTATGGCGTGCGCCGCGATCTGCAGGAAAAGCTCGTGCGCGAAGGATACCGGATGCGCGTGTACGTTCCCTTCGGGACGCAGTGGTATCCGTATCTCATGCGCCGGCTGGCGGAACGGCCGGCGAACGTCGCCTTCATCACCGGAAACGTCCTGAAGGAGATGGTCGGGCGGAACCGCACCTAGCATGGGCCAGTTCCTTCCCGCCGATCATTCGCTTGGCGACGCCAACACCATCGGTGGCTACATGGCGGTACACGCCAGGCCCGCGGCGTTCGAGGGAAAGGATGGCGTGTCGTACAGCGTCGAGATTCTAGCCGACGAGACGGGCGAGAGCGAGAGACCGTTCGCGGCCTACATCTTATTCGTGAAATGGCGTGAAGGAGATCCGGTCGCTGCCGGGCATCTCGAGACCGATTATCTGGCGTACGGTGTCACGGAAGCCGCGGCGCTCTCCGGCCTCGGGGCGATGAAGCTGAGTGCAGTGCGAAGCCTGCTCGATGGACTCATCGCAGAGCGGGCTGCGATGGAGCCTGATTCCGCCCCCGGTGACGTCAAGTGGTGGGACGCGATGCGCGGCGAAGGCGACGCGTGACCGGCGCTCCGGGACGAACGCGTGGGACCGGCGTCGTGATGAAGGGTACTGGCGGAATCTGGCAGGTCCGAACGGGGAAGGGCGAGACACTCGACGCCTCCCTTCGGGGGCGACTGAAGAAAGAACGGAAAGACACCCTCAAGCTTGCCGTTGGCGACGATGTGGTCGTCGAGCGCGACGCCGATGCAAGCTGGGCGATTTCCGAGATTCTGCCGCGGCGGTCGCAGCTCGCGCGGCGATTGCCCGGCGAAGGCCGCGGCGAGCGGATTGTCGCTGCGAACATAGATCAGGTCGTGGTGGTGTTCGCCGCCGCGAATCCCGAGCCTCACGTCCGGATGCTAGACCGTTTTCTCGTGATAGCCGAGGGAAACGATCTTCACGCGCGGGTGGTGATCAACAAGGTCGAGCTGGTGGATCGTGCTGAAACTGAAGCGCGCTTCGCCGATTATGGCCGCGCGGGATATCCGGTTCACATGACGAGCGTGAAGCGGGGCGTTGGGCTCGACGAGCTTCACGACGCGCTCGCCGGACGAACCTCCGTGCTGAGCGGGCCCTCGGGCGTCGGCAAGTCGTCGCTGATGAACTCGATGTATCCCGGCCTGAACCTGAGGGTTGGTGAGATCAGCGAGTCGGTGAACAAGGGCCGGCATACGACCGTCGGCGCTGTGTTGCATCCGTTGCCCGACTCGGGGTACGTCGTGGACACGCCCGGCCTGCGCGAGGTGGGCATGTGGGGCATGCCTTCGGAGGACCTCGACAGCTGCTTCCCGGAGTTCAGGCCCTATCTCGAGAGCTGTCGCTTCAACGACTGCACCCACACGGGCGAGCCGGGATGCGCGGTGATCGCGGCCGTCGAGGCTGGTGACGTCTCCCGCGAGCGGTACGGGAGCTACAGCAAGCTCCGAGGGGAGCTCGAGGAAAGTGAGAAGAGGTGGGCTGATTACAACCCGGCAGCGAAGGCCAGGAAGCGACGATAGGTAACCTCGCTTCAGACCGGTTCGCGCTGGGCGGTGAGGCCAGGGAGGAACATGATAGAGGCGGACTACGTCCGGGTGATTCCGCACCCAGCGCCCAGGTTCTGATCACACGTTGACGCCCGACCCTCGGCAATGTGACAAATGCCGAGTAGACTGGCGCTGGGCCGAGGAGGTAGAATATGGGTATGGCGATCGCAATGCCGCGTTATACCGTCGACGACCTGGAGCGTTTCCCGGACGACGGCAATCGTTACGAGCTGCTCAACGGGATGCTGCTGGTGACACCAGCGCCCGCTGCATCGCATCAGATCGTGGCGAGCCGCCTGCAGGGTTTCCTGATTGACGGTGTTCAGCGCACGGGCCACGCGTATGTCGTCGGACCGGGGGCCGTTGTCCGTCCTCCGGGCACTCAACTGGAGCCTGATATCCTCGTCTATCCAACCCGGTTCTCACCGGATACGGATTGGCGAAAGGTGACGGAACATTGGCTCGCGGTAGAGGTATTGAGCCGGTCGTCGCGGATGTACGATCGCGAGTTCAAGCGTGATGCCTACTTCGCGCTCGGCGTCCAGCAGGTCTGGCTGGTTGACCGGCGTGACAAGAGCATCGAGGTTTGCCGCGCTCGCGGCGTTAGCGAGCTGGAGCGCGATACGATACGATGGAAGGTCCCGACGCTCGACGTCGTTGTGCCGATACCGCTTGGCGAGGTGTTCGCCGGCCTGGCTTGATCTTCCAACCCACATTGAAGTCAAAATTCGAGAGGCATGAATGCAGACGTCACGTAGATTGATCGCTCGACTCATCCTTGCCGCAGGCGCTGCATTGACAGCCGGGCCGTTCATTGAACCAGCGGCCGCGCAGAGCGGCGGCCGCGCACTCGGTTTCGATACCGCGAACTTCGACAAATCAGTCCGCCCCCAGGACGATTTCTTCCGCTATGTGAATGGTGGCTGGCTGAAGCGCACGGAGATCCCGGCAGACGCGTCAGCGTGGGGCGCATTCAACGAGCTCCGTGAGCTGAGCCGTGAATCTCTACACACTATTTTCATGGACGCGGCGAAGTCCAGCGCCGCCGCGGGAACCGAGGAGCGGAAGGTGGGCGACCTTTACGCCACCTTCATGGACACTGCCCGCGTCGAGCAGCTCGGGATCACTCCGCTGCAGGGAGAGCTGAAGACAATCGCCGCAATCCGCTCCGCCGCGGATCTTCCGGCCGCCTTCGCCCATTTTGCAAGGCTCAGCGTGCAGGCTCCCCTCGCGCTTTTTGTGGGGTCGGACCCCAAGCGCTCCGACGTCAACATCGTTCTGATAAATCAGTCCGGACTCGGCATGCCCGACCGCGACTACTATCTGCGTACGGAGCCCAGGATGGAGGAGACGCGCAAGGCGTACACCGCCTACATGGCGCGACTATTTTCGCTCGCCGGCCAGCCGGATCCCTCAGGAGCAGCAGCACGCATTCTCGCACTCGAGACCGCGATCGCCACACCACAGTGGGATCGCGCTCGCAGCCGCGACAGAAACGCGACATACAACAAGATGACGGTCGCCGAGCTCGCCGCACTTACGCCGTCGTTCACCTGGTCCGCGTATCTCAAGGAGGCAGGGCTGACGCAAGCAACGGAGGTGGTTGTTCGCCAGCCGGACTACCTGCGCACTCTCGACTCCATCGTTGCCCGCACTCCCGCCTCCACCTGGCGCGAGTACATCACGTTCAAGCTCCTCGACAACTACGCCAACGCCCTTCCGGACGCGTACGCGCGCGCGAGATTCGAGTTCCGCGGCAAGACGCTCTTGGGCCAGCAGGAGATGGGTGTCCGGTGGAAGCGCGCCGTCGACGGAGTCGAGGCAATACTCGGCGAGCCGGCCGGAAAGCTTTACGTCGCGCGGCACTTCAAGCCTGAAGCGAAAGCGCGAATGGATGTGCTCGTGAAGAATCTCACCACGGCATACAGGGTTGGGATCGACAGTCTCGAGTGGATGAGTGCCGAGACAAAAGCGCAGGCCAAGGACAAGCTCGCGAAATTCACGGTCAAAATCGGCTACCCCGACAAGCCGCGCGATTACTCAGCGCTCGAGATCAGACGTGGCGACCTGCTCGGGAACGCCATGCGCTCGGCGGGCTTCCAGTACGACGACGTTATCGGCCGTCTCGGCAAGCCGGTTGACCGTAGCAGGTGGGGAATGACACCGCAGACCGTCAACGCCTACTATAACCCGTCGAACAACGAGATCGTTTTCCCCGCGGGGATTCTTCAGCCGCCGTTCTTCGACGTCAACGCCGACGACGCGGCCAACTACGGTGCTATTGGCGCGGTCATCGGCCACGAGATCGGGCACGGTTTCGACGACCAGGGACGAAAGTCCGACGGCTCGGGAAATCTCCGCGACTGGTGGACGGCCACCGACGCGCAGGCCTTCGATGCACGTGCGACGAAGCTCGGCGCTCAGTACGCGTCCATCAATCCGATCGATGACATGCACATCAACCCAAAGCTGACGATGGGTGAGAACATCGGGGACCTGAGCGGGCTCGCCCAGGCGTACCGTGCCTATCGCATCTCGCTCGGCGGCAAGGAGCCGCCCGTGATCGGCGGCTTCACCGGTGACCAGCGGCTGTTCATCGGGTACGCGCAGGTATGGCGCACGAAATTCCGCGACGAGGCGCTGCGGCAGCGACTGCTGACGGACACGCACTCGCCGGGGATGTACCGCGCGTTCGTGCCCCTCATCAATAACGACGCATTCGCGAGAGCGTTCAGCGTGAAGGCGGGAGACAAGATGTACATCCCAGCTTCAGAAAGAGTAAAAATCTGGTGAAACGGATCCAACG
>JALYJX010000255.1 GCA_030775065.1 Gemmatimonadota bacterium
CTCCCCGCGCGAAGCGATGCTCAGGTACACCGGCACCGGGAGCGCGCGTCCGGCAGGTGCGAGCTGGTCGAGCAGCGAATCGCTCACTGCGCTGAGGACTCCGTTCGAGTATAGAAAAAGCGGCGTGTTGTACGGCCTGGCAACGAGGTCAGCGCCGGAGCTGTCTGCGACCTCGACCACTGCATCGAGAGTCTCTCTCAGCAACAGCTCGCGAACGTCTCGCTCGTCAGCACTCAGCCGCTGATACGACCAGATCGCGAAGGCGAGCGCAGGGACGACGAAGAACGCGGACAATGCGAGAGTGAGACGGCCGCGGTAGCTGCGAATCCATTTTCCGCCCCGAGCTCGAAGCCATCGCACGAAGCCCCCCTCGGCCATTGCGCCAAGGGCCCATAGCAGTCCGGCGATTGCGACGTTGAGAAGCGCTATCAGGACTGCTCGCTCGGAGCGGGCGGGAGCTGAGCGCAGGTCGACTTCCGCGTGAGCGCGCGCGATTCCACGCGACGTCAGCACGAGTCTGTCCCCGTGAATCTCGTTTCCGATTCGTCTCCATTGGATTGTGCTTCCTCGAATCGTCGTATCGGACGTGACGTCGGAGATGGTCAGCGTGTAGGGCGGCTCGGAGCGCAGCGGCGGGGAGAATCCGAGCAGTGACACGAAAGGATCGGCGACAATGAGCTGTGTACGCGGCGAAGCCACCGCGGTCGTGAATCCGCTTCCCGAGTGTGGAAGCGCCATGACGACCTGTCGACCGTTCACTCCGACCGTCTGCTCGATCAGGGGTTGCGCCGAGTCGCGCGCGCTGAGGACCAGACGCGCTGCGAGACTGGAGTCGTATGCAACCGGCGCGAGTCGCAGCTCGGCAACGCGCTCGCCAGATGCTGTCCATGCAGCGATCGAGACCGGCAGGTCCGCGGCAGCCAGATCAGAGATCGCATACCGCTTCAACAGGTCGGCGCGCGTGCCCGCGGAATCGTACCGCGCCAGCTCCGCAGCAAAGCGTCGGAGAAGAGTTGCAACGTCACCGTCCGGGCGCTGCAGACCCTGAATGTCCTCGGCGGCCAGCTCCAGCCGTTGTGCCGTCGTCGTGCGCCATACGATCGCCGTCGTCGTGAGACCAGTCAGAACCGCGATCGCAGCAGCCGCGCGAAGGTGGACGGTACTCGCCCGACGCGAGCCAAGCTGCACCAGCCAGAAAGCGGCGAGCCAGAAGGCGAACAGCATCAGGAAGAGCGGAATTTCCCAGGTAAGCCACAGCGTGGCCGTGCTCCCCCAGGCGGGATGCGCAATTCCTTGCACCGCCTGCAACACCAGCATGAAACCGCCACCCGCCACAACGAGAGCCGACACGAGTGCGGCGGGACGCGAGACTCCGACTCGCCTCGACCTTATGAGCGCATAGACGAGCAGCAGAAGGAGCGCCGACGATATTGCGAGGACGCCCGCATTCGCCGTGAATGGTCCGCCGAGCGGCGAGTAGTAATAGGTGGGGTCGAACGCTCGGAGACTGTTCGAGAGACTGTTCCAGGGAACGATCCCGACGGCCACCGCACAGACGCCGATCGCGAAGACACGCTGACCCAGAAGCTTCCGGTCGCGCCATGCAACCGCAAGAAGGGCAAGCAGGCCGACCCCAAGGAGCATTGTTCCCCACGCGCGAGCAGCCGCTACGCGACCGAATTGAACCATCGCCCTTGGCAGCGGGATCGCGTCGGCGCGGAGCGCGGCAGTCCCGTTCACACTGAGAATTGGCTGGCCGGCCGCGGTGTCGCCGCCCGGCGCGAACGTGAACGACTCGATCTCGTCCCTGCCGCTTATTCGGGAATCGAGACCGGCAGAGAGCCTGTCGGCCGGCGGCTCCGCGTGAAGAACGGCTGTAGCAACGGCGCGCCGCGGCCCACGCTGCGCCGTCGCGGTCATCGTCGTGTAGAACGGAGAGACCGAAACGGAAAGGGGCACGGCCGGCGGCGTTGGATCCACGACCACCCTTCCGGACCAGGCAAGCGGTTGCGCGTTCTCGAAGAGAACAATTCCTTCGCCTGGCGCGGGGTCGAGGCTCGCCAGATAATCAAAAGCAGCGTCGAGACTGCGCGGCGATTCCAGCGCGAGCTCAGCAACGCGCCGGAGCCTTCGCTCCTCTTGCGTGACGGCATTGCGAAGCGCAGCTATGCCTCTCGCTCTTGCCTCGGATTCATAGCGGCTCGCTGTTCCGCCAGCCGCTCCCGCCGCGCGGCCGCTGGCGTCAACCGGCTCGGCCGCGTAAGGTAGAACAGGATTACGCAGCCAGACCGCCAGCAGTAGAATCGCACTGCCCCCCGCAACGAGTGCGACGCCTGGCGCGAGACGACGCTTCACGACCTTAATGCCGGCGGCGGGCGAATGACGCGATCTTCATTACTGCCATCCCAGATACCGGACGACGCGCCTGCGAGGCCCGCGCCTCATGCGCCGATCGTGCCCGTACAGGAAAACGCGCCGCGCCGCATCAAGGTACTGATACCGATGCAGATCGAGGCAATTCTCGCTGAGGATCCGCGGTTGATACTTCCGGTCGGCACATGCGAGCAGCACGGGCCTCACCTTCCACTCGGCTGTGACACGATCATCGTCGAGCGCCTGGCGGACGATCTTTCCAGAGAATTCGGCGTCCTTCGCGCGCCGACGCTCGAGTACGGCGTGAATGTCGACACGGAGCGCGGATTTGTCGGCAACGGGTCTGTACGAAAGAAAACTCTGCACCGGATGCTCAACGATCTGCTGTCGTCATGGGAAGCGACTGGAGTAAAGGAGTTCATTCTTCTGACGGCTCACGGACACGATCCTCACCAGGAAGCACTTGCAACCGTCATCACCGCCGGTGCCCGGGTGCGTGTGGTGGACATCTTCGCCGTGAACCTCTCCAGTCTCCTGGAAGGACAGACCGAGGCGATGCACGGCGACGAAGTGGACACGTCCATCATGCTGTATCTCTGTCCGGGGATGGTACACCAGGAGCTGGCGCAGGACTATATGATGGGGCGCGAACAGCTGCGGCGTTACCGCCGCGGCATGTTGAAGGTGCCGAGCGGCAGCGCGGGCTCGCTCGGACGGCCGTCGCTCGCGAGCGCGGAAAAGGGCCGGATTCTTTACGAGTACATTCGCTCGCGCATCAGTGATCGCATCTTTCTGGCGCCCGCACTCAGCGAGTGAGATCCGGCGATGCCGCGTATCGCGCTTACGCGCATCGCGCTTAATCGATTTTACATCCAGATTTCATCAAATCGGCATTGACGCGTAGCGTCGGAATGCTGGTATTGTAGCATGGCCGCGCTGCATTGAAACAAGCGCCGGAGACGGCGCGTACGGCCCCGTGACCCGAGCCCCAAATCAAACAATGAAAATGCGTCAGTACCTGCTCATTGCAGCACTTGCGCCCGTCACTATTGCGGCCGCGCAATCCCCGACCTCATCCCCTGCTTCGAGCGCCATTCTTTCCGTGCGCGGAAGCGCCGACACAGTGACGCTGGCGACATTGTCGCTGGCGGACGCGATCACAATCGCGCGGCGCAACAATCCCGCGCACCTCGAGGTAGTCAACAACCGTCGCACGGCCGATGCCGCAGTGCGTACGGCTTATGGCCAGCTCCTTCCGAGCGCCGACGCGAGCTTCACCGCGCAGCGCCAGCAGGGCGGACGGCAGATCTTCAACGGCGGCAGCTTCGGCGCCAGCTCCGATGTCAACCAGTCCAATTATCGGATCGGGATCGACTACCGAATCAACTCCGCTTCGCTGATCACACCGCGCCTGCAGCGCGCGAGCCGCGACGCCGTCGAGGCAGACATCACCGGCAGCGCCGAGCTCCTTCGCGCGCAGGTGACGCAACAGTATCTGTCGATACTCCAGGCAGAGGACCGCGCGAAGCTGCAGGATACTCTTCTCATAGCCGCGAAATCCCAGGTAGTCCTCGCGCAGGCCAGAGCGCTCGTCGGATCGGCAACACAGCTCGACGTGCAGCGCTCGGAGATATCGCTTGGTCAGCAGCAGGTGGAAGTACTGCTGGCAAGAAACCAGATCGAGATCGAGAAGCTCCGGCTTTTTCAGTTGATGGGCATCGCCCAGCCGCCCACCGTTTCGCTGACGAGTCAGTTCACCGTGGCGCCCGATCCGCCGCCTCTTGCCGATCTGCTCAAATCCGCACTCGCGCAGAACCCCGTAGTGCTCGCGCTTCGCTCGCGGGAGAAGGTCGCCGATCTCAACGTGCGGCGGGAGAAGGGACAATATTCCCCCACACTCAGCATGAGCACCGGAATCTCCGGCTATACATACTCGTACACGAACTCGAACTTCCCGGTACAGCAGGCGATGTCGCAGGCGTTGTCATCGCAGGCGTCCTGCATTCGCGTTGAAGAAGTCAGGGCGACGCTCAACCTTCCCAACGACCTTGCCGCCTGCAACTCCATTGCGCTGAGCGATGCTCAGGCCGCTGAGATCAGGCGTCAGAATTCCCAGTTTCCATTCAAGTTCCAGAATGCCCCGAAGTCACTTGCCGTCTCTCTGTCGCTGCCGCTCTTCGACGGTTTTGCGCGCGAGCAGCGGGTGCAGGAGGCGCAGGCTTCCAGCGCCGACGCACGCTACGGCGTGCGCGCGCGGGAGCTTGCGATTGTCGCCGACGTGACGGCTGCCTATCACACACTCAAGACGGCCGAGCAGACCTCGGCGCTCCAGGAGCAGAATTCGGCCAAGGCGAGGCTCGAGCTCAAATTCACGCAGGATCGTTACAGCAACGGGCAGGTCACATTCGTCGATCTGACCGAATCGCGCGCCGCATATGAGCGCGCCGAGAGTGACCGGATCAACGCGATTTACGCATACCATAAGGCGTTCGCCGCTCTGGAAAGCGCGGTCGGCCGCCAACTCCGATAAAGGGAAAACGCAATGTCAAAACGCAAGAAGTGGGGACTGATTGGCGGCGGTGTGCTGGTCCTCGCGATCATTGGTGTCACCACTGCGGCGAACAGCCGTAACAAGGCAGCCGAGGTCCGTATCGAGCCGGTGGAGCGGCGCGACCTCGTCGCGTCGGTGACTGCCAGCGGTCAGGTCCAGCCGCACACGAAAGTCGACCTGAGCGCCGACATAACCGGGCGTATCGTGCGACTGGCAGTGAAAGAAGGCGACATGGTCACCAAGGGTCAGTTCCTGCTCGAGATCGACCCGTCTCAATTCAAGGCTTCAGCGGAGCGCGCGGCGGCGGCGGTTGCAAGTGCACGCTCGCAGTCCGCGAGCGCGCGGCCGAGCCTCCTCCAGGCGCGGCGGAACTACGATCGACTGCTCGCCCTTAAGAAAGCGAATCCGACGCTCGTGTCGGACGAGCAGGTCGAGCAGCTGAGAACGCAGGTCGAAGTCGCGCAGGCACAGCTCGAGTCTGCGAACAACGGCATCGTCCAGTCGCAGGCCTCTCTGCGCGACGCGCAGAGTCTGCTCGCGAAGACCACGATCTTCGCACCGATGTCGGGCCGCGTCACGCGCCTCAACGTTCAGGAAGGCGAGACGGCGATCATGGGAACTCTCAACAAGGACGCCGCCACTCTCCTCACCATCAGCGACATGGGCGTGCTCGAGACAAAGGTGAAGGTGGACGAGACGGATGTGTCGCGCATCGATCTCGGAGACTCGACGGTCATTCAGATCGACGCGTTTCCAGACACCACCTTCATCGGACGCGTGACGAAGATCTCGAACAGCTCAGTCAAGACCGGCGCCGCCGGTGGAATGGGCGCCAGCACGACCGACCAGGCAATCGATTACGAGGTTACGATTCAGCTTCTCAATTCTCCACCTTCAACGCGGCCTGATTTCTCGGCGACCGCCAAG
>JALYJX010000256.1 GCA_030775065.1 Gemmatimonadota bacterium
GGCACGGGGCTCATACAGCTGACTGGAGGGCTGGTCACCGCCGTGATCGCACTGGCCGTCCTGTTCTACCTCAACTGGAAGCTGACTGTCATAACAATCGTCATCCTGCTTGCGTTTGGCGGGATGATGGCGGCCGCATTTGCGAGACTCCGGCCGTTGTTCCGCGACCGTGGTCAGCTGAACGCCGATGTCACCGGGCGCCTCGCCGAATCGCTCGGCGGTATCAGGATCGTGAAGGTCTACGTCGCGGAGGAGCGTGAGGACCGGATCTTCGGCGAGGGAATCGACAAGCTGTTCGCCAACGTTGCCCGCACGCTCACTGCCACCTCGCTCGTCGGCGCCGCGGCCACGCTCATCGTCGGCGTAATCGGAGTGATAATGATCATCGTGGGCGGAAATGCAATTCTCGCCGGCACGATGACGCTCGGCGGCTTCGTCATGTACATCTTTTTCATCGGCATGGTCGCAGCGCCGCTCGTTCAGATTGCGTCAATCGGCACGCAGATCACCGAAGCCTTTGCCGGCCTCGACCGGATTCGCGAGATCCGGGAGATGCGCACGGAAGACCGCGACGACGTGACGCGCGCTCCACTCGGCGACATTGCCGGCACTGTCGAGTTCGACCATGTGACGTTTTCGTATGTCCCCGGCGTGCCGGTTCTGCGAGATGTTTCGTTCCGGGCAGCTGAGGGTTCCACAACCGCGCTGGTGGGGTCGAGCGGATCTGGCAAGAGCACCCTCGTCGGGCTGGTGATGGCATTCCACAGGCCTGACAGCGGAACTGTGCTCGTCGACGGCCGCGACCTGGCTTCGGTCAGACTCAAGGATTTCCGGTCGCAGCTCGGCGTTGTGCTCCAGGACAACTTCCTGTTCGACGGAACCATCCGCGAGAACATCGCGTTCTCCCGGCCGGATGCGAGCGACGAAGAAATACGCGAGGTGAGCCGCATCGCTCACTGCGATGAATTCATCGAGCGATTCGACGCGCGCTATGACACCGTCGTTGGCGAGCGCGGTGTTAAGCTTTCCGGTGGACAGCGTCAGCGGATTGCCATCGCCCGGGCGATTCTTGCCGATCCAGGAATTCTGCTGCTCGACGAGGCCACCTCGAGCCTCGACAGTGAGAGTGAGGCGATGATTCGTGACGGACTGCGCTCGCTGCGTCGCGGGCGCACAACTTTTGTCATCGCTCACAGACTTTCGACAATCGAGAGCTCCGACCAGATACTCGTGCTCGAGGGCGGTGAGATCGTCGAGCGCGGAACGCACACGGAGCTTGTCGCGATGCGCGGCCGGTATCGTCAGCTCTACGACAGGCAGTATGGCCTCGAGCATGATCTGTTCATCAATCCGGGAGAAGACCCGACGCCGAGCAGGCCCTCGCCGAGAGAGGAGCTGGCTCAGGTTGTTCGCGCGCCCAGCGGAAACCTGTGAGTGCCCGGCGGATTCGCTTCGCGGCTGGAGCTGCTCAACTCTTCGCCGCGGCAACGCAGGCTCAACATCCCCCGGGCCATGATTCTCCGGACTCGAGTGCTGCAGCTCCGGTCGCGTGGTCCCTTGGCGCCCAGGCGACAGGGCTTTTCACAGTCGCGTCGCCGGCATACGCGAATCGAACCCTTCGCGAGGGCTACCTGACTCAGCCGATGGTGATGGGGATGCTCTCCGCGCTGGACGACCGCATCGTTGTTCACGGCATGCTCGACTTCGAGGGAATCACGCTTCAGCGTGGTGAGCTCGATGCAGGAATGCACGGCGAGGGATACGTCGATCGCCGGCATCCACACACGTATCTGCACGAGCTTGTCGCAAGCGCAGCGGGAACGCTGAAGCGAACGCGCTTCTCATTCGCCGCGGGTAAGGGGTTCGTCGCGTTCGGAACCGATGATCCGATGGTGCGGCCGTTCGTGAAGTACCCGGCCAATCATCACATCGCGCAGATCGTCGAGCGGCTGCTGGCAACGGTGGCGGTTAGACAAGGCCCGCTGCTGATCGAGGCGTCGCGGTTCAATGGCGATGAGCCCGTTTCGCCGAGCGACTGGCCGAATTCCGAGCGCTTATGGGATTCATGGTCCGCCCGAGCAACAGTGTTCCCTGCGGCCGGGCTGGAGGTGCAGGCGAGTCATGCGAGAGTGAAGTCTCCCGAGCTCGATCGCGGCGGCGGACTCGATCAGCGAAAGTGGAATGTCTCGCTTCGATTTGAAGACGAGCCGGCACTCCCAGGCAAAAAGGGCGACGTGCCGGTGGGGCACGATCACGAGATGCACTCAGCGCGGCAGATGAGTGACGTACCGGCCGCGACGTTCCGCCGGTATGGGCTTGTCGAATGGGGCCGGAGCACGGATTACGACGCAGGGGAAAAATTCTTCAGGTTCACGACGATGCTTGCTGAAGGAGAGCTGTCTCGCGGGTGGCTCGCAGTTGGCGCGCGACTCGAGCGAACGGAGCGGCCCGAGGAGGAGCGGCTCAGTGATCCCTTTCGCACGCAGCGGCCTTCGACGGATTTCAGCATCCTCGGCCGGACGCGGTGGGACATGGCTTCCGTGAGACTCAGCGCAAGGGCGTGGAGCTCGCGCTCGTTGGCATTCACGCCTTTCGTCGAAGTCGGCCGGCAGCATGTGACCGACCTCGCCACGCCGTCGGCCTTCGTTTCGAGGGATTTCTACGGCTCGAACACGCTATGGAGCTACTCGGTTGGAATGACCATCTCGGCGGGGACGATTCATCGCCGGAGCGGAACTTACGGTGCAGCCGTGCGCAATGCGCACTAAGGATGAGTTTGATCTTCGCGGGTTCAGCGGAACCGCGAGCCTATGCCAGTGTTGGATACTGAGCTACCCGAACAGAAAGCGAGTCGCCTTGAGATTATTCCGTAGAATGCGAGCATCCTTTTTCCCGGCGACCGTTGGCGCATTTGCCGCGCTGACGGCGTGCGCCGATTCGCCCACCGATCCCGGCGATGGCGATGGCACACCTCCTCCGATTTCGGCAGTAGCCCTTCGCACCGAAGGTAACGGGCCTGTCTCCGATCGCTTCACCGGGGAGCTCTGGGTTGTCGGGAACGTCGCTTACACCACGACCTGGGGCTCGCGCATCGTGAACGACGTCCGCTCGGTCGGGAACGCCGTGAAGATCTGGGACGTTTCGGCAACGACTCCAGTCCTCATCGACTCACTCGTGATTGAGAACGCGTTCACGCTCGGCGACATCCAGGCATCCGATGATGGCAAGCTTCTGGTCGTAGCGACTGAGTTCTCTCCCGGATCGATCGTGATCTACGATCTGGCCGATCCAAAGAGGCCGCAGCTCATTTCGCGCTTCACGAACGCGAATACCGATCCGGGCGTACACACTGCCGAAGTGCAGCGGGTGAACGGCAGGCTGTACGCTTTTCTGTGCGTCGATCCCGGCAAGGATTCTCCCGCCCGGCTGGTGATTGTCGACATCACCAATCCTGCAGCGCCGACTCAGGTACTGTCGAAGGTGATGGGAGACCCGTATGTGCACGATGTATTCGTGCGCGATGGAATCCTCATGGCCGCGCTATGGACCGAGGGAATGTCCATCTTCGACATCGGAGGCGGGGGAAAAGGTGGAACCGTCGCCAACCCTGTCTTCCTCGGCAACGTGAGGACCGTTGGCGGCCAGGCCCACAACATCTGGTGGTTCCATGACAAGACCGACGGGACCAAGCGCTACGCGTTCGTCGGTGAAGAGGGGCCGGGTTCGATGGGATCGTCGTCGGAAGGCGACATCCACGTCGTGGACGTTTCCGATTTCGCGAATCCGCGGGAAGTCGCCGTTTACAGCGTGGCTGGAGCGGGCGCGCACAACTTTTCGGCGGACGAGAGCCGCGGCGTATTGTTCGCCGCCTACTACAATGGAGGCGTGCGCGCGCTCAACGTTCGGGGCAATCTTGGAGAATGCAGCTCCGCGATGAAGAGCCTCGGCCGCTGCGATCTGGGGAAGCTTGGACGGGAGGTCGCACATGGCCTCACCAGTACCGGCTCGCCCGTTTTCGTGTGGGGAGTTCAGTCGATGGGGACGAAGCTCTATGCGTCCGACATGCTGAACGGACTGTGGAAGCTGGAGACGATTCCCTGAACGGCTCCAGTCAGGACGATATCTCTGCAGCCGCCCGCGGAGCGGTGGATTCAAACTCGGGTTGATAGGCCATAGCGCGCAGGCGGGCGACCCGGTCGCGCAGCGGCGGGTGTGTCGCCATGAGATTCGCCAGCCGCCCCTCCTTCTCATCCCAGACGGAGTGGAACGGATCCGCGATGCATAGCTGCGCCGAGCTCCTGGGAATTGCCTTCGGCTTCACGGTGGACGAACTGATCTTGACGAGAGCATCGGCCAGAGCGCCCGGGTTACGCGTGAATTGCGCACTCATCGCGTCGGCCAGAAACTCGCGCGAGCGGCCGCCCTTCATCGCCATGTAGCGAGTGACGAGCGGCGCGATCACCCAGCTGATTATCCACACAACAAGCAGAACGATCACGAGAATTCCCGCGCCCTTGTTGTCGCCGCTCGAACGAGACCGCGAGCGGCCGCCGCCGAAGCGCATCCACCGGAATGCTGCCTCATGGACCACCGCCACGCCTCCCACCAGGGCGGTCAGGAGCGTCATCAGCCGAACATCGAGATTGGCCACATGACCCATTTCGTGTGCGACCACCGCCTGCAGCTCGTCTCGCGTACACGTCTCGAGAAGGCCCTGGGTTACGGCAATGTGCGAATCGTTGATGTGCACACCGGTCGCGAAGGCATTCGGCGCGCTCTCCGGAATCAGCCAGACGCGTGGGCGAGGCGCGCCGGAGGCGATGGTCATCTCGTCGACGACGTTCAAGAGCTTTCGCTCGGCTTCCGTTGCAGGCTCCGTGAGCTCGCGCCCTCCGGTAGCTTTGACGAGGGTGGTAGCTCCGAAGCGATACGCCCACCATGCCATTCCGCCGGCAATCAGCAGCAGCATGATTCCAAGTCCGGGAAACATGTGCACGGAGGTGGGCAAACCCTGTGCGGCTCGCTCCGAGGCACTGCCGGACGACCACAGATACCAGATGAGGTCCCCGCCGAAGCCGAGCCACGCGAGGAAGATTACGAAGCCGGCGACAAGGCGGCGGCTGGCCTTCCGGTTCGCTTCCTGCTGAACGAACAGATTCCCATGACCACCGCTGTATTTTGGCAGGTCGGCAGCGACTGCATTCCCGGATTCGCTCATTGCGCCCAAAATTGTAGCCTCACCTCAGACTGAATGAAATGAAAGTAGCGATACTCGCGGACGATCGGCCGAGCTATGTCCGTCCAATTGCGGAAGGTCTCTTCCGCATGCTCAAGACATGCGGCGCGGAGCCTGTGATGCACTATGACGGCCTCGCTCATCTCGGGCTCCGGCGGTCGGTCGATCCCACCTCGCTGCGATCGATCGCAGGCTCGACGCTGCGGCTCATTCCGAGCCGACGCGCGTTCGACGAATTCGTCGAGAGGGTGAGCGATGCCGATTTGATAATCGTCGTCCTCCACGTACCCGCCAGCTTTGCCAAAGGTGTATTCCCGAACATTGAAACACTACGCGAGCGGCTGCCGAATGTTCCGGTGGTCAACTACGACATGGTGTTCCTGCCGACGCTGAACAGCTGGGCCCGGTTTCTCCTGCGCGGGGAGAAGACGGCACTTCGAGGCGGGGCGGACCGCATCTTCGACAGGGGCTCCTTCGGCCTCGAGCGATACGACTGGTATCTCATGGGAACGGTGGAGCGCGAGCTTCGCCTGCCGCCCGGACCGCTGCCGTACTCCCTTATCGGCCTCGATCTCGATGACGGATCGCTCTATCC
>JALYJX010000257.1 GCA_030775065.1 Gemmatimonadota bacterium
GTTGCCGCTTCTGGGCTCGTCATACCGCTGGTAGAAGAATCCCTTGTTGTCCCTCGTCCACGAGATGCCGGAGAACTTCACCCACTTGAGCTGCTCGGGCAGATCACGCCGGGTGTCGACATTGCGTACACGAATTTCCTGCCAGTCGGAGCCGCTTACCGTCGTCGCGTAGGCGAGGTGACGTCCGTCGGGAGAGGGCTCGCTCGCGTTGAGCGCCACCGTACCGTCGGCTGCCAGAGTGTTCGGGTCGAGCAGCACCCGCCACGGACCGTTGCCGTTCCTGACGAAGAGAACCGACTGGTTCTGGAGCCCGGTATTCTGGAACTGAAAGTATCTGCCCCCTGATTTGTAGGGTGCGTCGAAGCGTGGATAGTTCCACATCTGCGTCAGCCGGTTGCGGATTGCAACGCGCTCGGGGATGGCTCCGAGGTAGCCGAACGTCACTGCATTCTGGGCCTGGACCCACGCTTTTGTCTGCGGCGAATCGGGATCCTCGAGCCCACGGTACGGATCGGCCACCTTCACGCCGTGGTAGTCGTCTACCTGGTTTGCCTTTATTGATACCGGATACTTGGGCGCACCGGATGTGGTTTGCGCTCCGGCAAAAACCGGAAGCGTAAGCGCGAGCAGGGTCGCTCGCCTGATCGAACGAATTCTTGTCACTGGCAGCTTGGATTGGGTTAGGTCAATCTACGACTAATGAAGCGAATGGTTCCAGATACGCTGAACGGTACTGCTGACGACGGGCAAATGGCCTTGGGCCGTCTCGTGTGGCTGAGTCTTGCCGTCGCCATAGCCTGTTCTCCGGCTGCCGCGGTCGGCGGTGGTAATACACCGGCGGCGGCGGTTCGTGTGATGACCTACAACATTCAGGCTGGAGGTGGAAACCTCGAGAAGGTTGCGGATGCAATTCGCGGCGCCGCACCGGACATCCTTGCACTTCAGGAAGTCGATGTTCATTGGAGTCACCGAAGCGCGTTCGCCGATCAGGCGGCGCAGCTCGCGCAGTCGCTGGCGATGCACGCTCGTTTTGCGCCGATTTACCGGATCGACCCGACCAACTCCGGCAGACCGCCGCGTGAATACGATCTGGCCTTGCTCAGCAAATGCCCCATTCAGTCCTTTACCAACCACACGCTTACACGGTTGTCCACTCAGGAAGCGAATCCGGCGCCGGCTCCGATGCCTGGGTTTCTGGAGGCTAGCGTGAATCTTGGCGGAGCTACGGTTCGTGTATTCAACACGCACCTCGACTACCGCGCAGATCCGGTGATCCGTCAGCAGCAGGTCGCCGAGATGCTCGCGATTATCGGAGTGTCGCCCGGCCCGACATTGCTCCTCGGCGACTTGAATGCGCAGCCGCAAGCACCGGAGCTCCAGCCGCTCTTCGGCAAGCTGAATGATGTCTGGTCTTCACGTGACGATCCCGGCTTTACGTATCCCGCAGCTCTCCCCGTTCGCCGCATCGACTACGTCCTTGCGTCGGGGCATTTTCGCGTGCGGTCCGCGCGGGTACCCGTTATGCCGGCATCGGACCATCGCCCAGTCGTGGCAGACGTGATTCTTCCCGGAAATTCAGGCGGGCGCAATTCCTCGTGTGATGGCAACAGATAGAACGTCGGAGGTGAGCGCGAGCTACGACGAAGTTGCGGCGGAGTACGTGCGGCGAATCGCAGGTGAGCTGGATCACAAGCCGTTCGATCGCGAGCTGCTCGACCGGTACGCGGCGATGTTCGATGCGAACGAGACGGTTTGCGACGTGGGATGCGGGCCGGCGCACGTTGCCCGGTATCTCCACGAACGCGGCGTAAAGGTCATCGGAGTCGACCTTTCCCCCGAGATGGTCGAGCAGGCGCGGATGCTGAATCCTGAGCTCGACATTCGCCAGGGCGACATGATGTCGCTCGACGTGCCGGACGACTCATGGGCGGGAATCGTCGCCTTCTACTCGATAATTCACATTCCCCGCACGAACGTGGCTCGCGCGCTGAGTGAGCTCGGGCGGTGTCTGCGTCCCGACGGGCGACTGCTGATGTCGTTCCACATCGGCGACGAAGTAATGCACCTGGAAGAGCTGTGGGGCCATCCGGTGAAAATGGATTTCATTTTCTTTCGCACTGACGAGATGCTGGGCTACCTGGGCGAGGCGGGATTCGATGTTGAAGAGACGCTGGAGCGCGACCCATATCCTGACGTCGAGTACCCGAGCCGGAGGGCCTACATTCTCGCGGTCAAGAGACTCAGAACTTGAAAACGAAATCGATCCACGGAAAGAATGGAACGGTGTCATTGTTGCCAAGCAAACTGAACAGCGCGAAGTCGACGGTGAGCTTCTCGCTCATGAATCGAACGCCGCCGGAGATGAGAGGATCGCCGATCCCGCTCGTGACGAAGTAATTCTCGGTCACGAGGGCGACTCTCCTCGAGATCCGTTTCTCGCCGCCGATCATCCCCAGCGGCTCGGAGGCGACGTCTTCGCCCACGAACCCGTAGCCGAGCCCACCGGTAACGCTCGCGTCGCTTGTCCCGTACGTGCCGACGCCATAGAAAATTCCGCCGAAGTCGTCGCCGCCACGGAAGGCCCCGGCCACCAACACGCCGGCCCCGAGGTGTACCTTTTCACCCACGCTCATCCCGACCTTTGGCGTTATGTAATAGATCTGGTTTTCGAGCCCCGTCGGGACCACCGAGACGCCTCCACCGATGGTGAAGTTATCGGTGACACCGTAAGCCACGCCGGGCAAGAACAGCTGGTACACCGAGAAATAACCCTCTCCCTTCTTGAGCATCCGCCCGGTAGGTGCAAAGAACAGCCTCGTATCGTTCGGGTTCGGAAACCAGCCTTCGGCAGCGCGTTGCGACGCTGTCTGAACGGTTCGGATGGAGGTGAAGGGAATCGTGAGAAGGCCGCCGGATGTCTGTACCTGAATCGAGCTGTCGTTCGCGGCTACGACGCGCCCGACTATCGACGACCCGTCGACAGTCGAGACTGTGACGACGATTGTGGAGTCCATGGATCGAAGTCGTTCACGCAGCTCCGGGCTGGCCTGCGCTCGGGATACGGCCGGCAACGCGACAACGAAAACGAGAGTGAGAAGCGCTCCTGCGATCGAACGAGATATCTGCACTCGGTATCTTTCCTTTCGGTGGGGTGAGCTTGCGTTGACTGAAGTTCGGGAAGTCTGCGACTGAACCGGGAGATTTGACAGTGCCCAATCAAACTGAGCGGGAACGGCGTTACTGGCTGTTCAAGACCGAGCCTTCGACTTTCTCGTTCGACGATCTCTGGAAAGCACCGGCGCGCACGGCTTTCTGGGACGGCGTCCGGAACTTTCAGGCTCGCAACATGCTCCGCGATCAGATCGGAAAAGGGGACCTGGTTTTTGTCTATCACTCGAGCTCGGTCCCAACGGGCATCACCGGCATAGCAGAGGTCGTGCGCGCAGGATACCCCGACCATACGGCCTTCGATCCGGATGATCCGCACTACGATCCGAAGAGCCAGCGCGACTCGCCAACGTGGTACATGGTGGACATTCGCGCCGTGAAGGCTTTACCGCGACTGATAACACTCGATGAGCTGAGAAAGGTGAACGGTCTGGAGACGATGGTTTTGCTTCAGAAGGGGAGCCGTCTCTCCATTCAGCCCGTTAGTCCGGAGGAGTGGGAGATCATCAATTCGATGGTCTGAGCCGAGCGGCGGCCAATGTTCTCCCTGTGCCGCTTCCGCTAGATTTTGGGGATAACGGGAGAAAGAATGACAAAGGCAAGCACGGTCGAAGCGCCGGTCGAGAGCGCGACGGACACGATCGAGATCCAGGACTCGCGCACCGACCGCACGTACAACATTCCGATAGCCGACGGCGCCATTCGCGCCTCCGATCTCAAGCAGATCAAGACTAACGACGAGGACGACCCCGGGCTCCTGAGCTACGACCCAGCGTTCCTGAACACTGCGGCGTGCCGCAGCGCGATCACCTACATAGACGGTGACAAAGGGATTCTGCGTTACCGCGGCTACCCCATCGAGCAGCTGGCTGAAGGCTCGACTTTCCTCGAGGTCGCCTGGCTCCTGAGGCACGGTGAGCTCCCCAACCAGGGGGAATACGATCAGTTCGTGCACGACATCACGTACCACACGTACGTGCACGAGAACATGCGGAAGTTCCTCGAGGGATTCCGCTACGATGCGCATCCCATGGCGATGCTCAACAGCTCCGTTGCCGCACTGGCGACGTTCTATCCCACCTCGCGGAACATCTTCGACGAGCGTGAGCGCACGATCTCAATCATCCGGCTGCTCGCCAAGGTCCCGACGATCGCTGCCTTCTGCTACCGCCACGTGAAAGGGCTGCCGTTCATCTACCCGGACAATGATCTGAGCTACGTCGAGAATTTCCTGTCGATGGTGGCGCGGATGAGCGAGCCCAAATACGAGGCAAATCCGATCTTCGTGAAAGCCCTCGAGGTGCTCTTCATTCTCCACGCCGACCACGAACAGAACTGCTCGACGAGCGCCGTGCGCGCAGTCGGCTCCTCGCACGTCGATCCCTTCTCGGCGATGTCGGCCGGCATTGCGGCGCTGTTCGGGCCCCTGCACGGGGGAGCGAACGAGCAGGTCCTGCGAATGATTGCAGAGATCGAAAACGTGAAGAACGTCCCGCAGTTCATCGAGGGGGTGAAGGCGGGGAAGGGAAAGCTGATGGGCTTCGGCCATCGTGTTTACAAGAGCTACGACCCGCGCGCAAAAATCGTGAAGGCGCTGGCCGACGAGGTGTTCGAGGTCGTTGGAGTCGACAAGGACCTGGAGATCGCGCTCGAGCTCGAGAGGATTGCTCTATCGGACGAGTATTTCATCTCGCGCAAGCTCTACCCCAACGTGGATTTCTACACGGGGCTGATTTATCGCTCGATGGCGTTCCCGACGGATTTCTTCACCGTGCTGTTCGCAATAGCGCGAACTGCCGGCTGGCTGGCGCAGTGGGAGGAGATGCTGCTCGACAAGGAGCAGAAGATCGCGCGGCCGCGGCAGATCTACACAGGTCCGGCGGAGCGGCCGTACAAGCCGCGCATCGAGCACCGGCACACGGCGGGCCCGCGAACGCAGAAAGACGCGCTCCGCCAGTAGCGTCCGGCGCCCGCGCCCACGCCGCTGATGCCGGATAACTCGAAACGCGAGCGCCGCTTCAACGAGGAAGAAGTCGCGCTGATCATCAAGCGCGCGGCTGAGCTGCAGCAAACGGAGCACGTCGAACAGGACCGGGGCCGTGCGCTCTCGCTCACCGACGTGGAGCAGATCGCGCGTGAAGCGGGCATAGATCCGAAGCTTATTCGCCGCGCCGCGCTGGGGCTGGATAATCCCTCGACAACGATCCGCCCGTCACCGTGGATCGGCTCGCCGACGCGGATCGTGTTCGAGCGTGTCGTGGACGGCGAGATTCCCATCGAGGAATTCGAGCCTCTGATCGCCGAGGTCCGCCGCACTTTCGGCGACAACGGCGTACCGAGTGTGCTCGGGCGGTCGCTCGCGTGGAGCTCGAGCGGAACCGCGCGGCGGAAAGCCCAGGGGCGTCACCTCGACGTGAGTGTCGTCGTCAGGGGTGGAGTGACTACAATTCGAGTGGAGGAGGAGCTGCGCAATCTGGTTGGCGGGCTTTTCGGTGGATTGCTCGGCGGCGGCGCTGGTGGCACGACGGGCATCACCATCGGGGTAGGCATGTCTGTGTTTCAGTCCTTCCCGATTGCCGCTCTCATGTGGGTGATGGCTGCGGGCGGCTTCTATGCTCTCGCGCGGACGATCTTCGGGAATATCTCGGAGA
>JALYJX010000258.1 GCA_030775065.1 Gemmatimonadota bacterium
CTGGAGGATTGCCCATGGAGAAGTTTCTGTCAGGCCGGCGTTCAGTCTTGAACACCCGCCCCCGCTCCCTTCGCGCAGCCGGGATGAGTTTCCTGCTCGCGATGGTCATGAGCGGAACGGCGCTGGGGCAGGATCAACGGGTGACGGGGACCGTAACCACCCCATTCGGTGGTCCTGAACGGGGAGTGACGGTACGAGTACAGGGGACGGAAATCCGTACGGTGACCGACGAGGCCGGGAGATACTCCATAGCGGCTCCGTCAAATGCAACTCTGACTTTTTCTAAACTCGGGCAGAAGGCCGCTCAGAGTGGCGTTGGCGGACGTGCGACAGTCAATGTCACGATGGAACCCATCTCCTATCTCGAGGAGGTGCTTGTTACCGCTTACACCGAACAGCGGCGTGCGGATATCACCGGCGCGGTGGCTAGTGTGAACCTCGAAAGCGTCGGGCGCCAGACCAGCGCAAGTGTGCTTCAGCGGCTGGATGGTAACGTAACCGGTGTAACGGTTGTCGCTGGCGGGTCGCCCGGTTCACGAAGCACCGTCAGGATCCGGGGCATCAGCTCCTTCCAGAACAATGATCCGCTGTACGTCATCGACGGCACCCCAGTTTCGGACTCCTACGTCAACTTTCTGAACCCCAACGACATCGAGTCGATCCAGGTCCTGAAGGATGCATCGTCGGCCTCGATTTACGGGTCGCGAGCCGGTAATGGCGTTATCCTCATCGAGACCACCAAACGGGCAGCAGGGGGTCCCCCCCGGGCAACGTTTCGGGCAAGAACCGGAGTCGCGACTCCGGTGCGCGGCTATGATGATTTCCTCATTCTGAACGCGCTGGACTACTTCCAGGTTGTGAAGCAAAGCTATCTCAACGCAGGGTTGCCGGTTCCGACCAACATTTACGGCGACCCCAACAACCCCACAATCCCTCAATACACTTACGCACCCGACGCGCTGATCACCGCGAAGGACCAGTGGGACCGGCCGATAACCGTAAATGAGGCCGCGTATTCCTTCCCTAACAATTTGATCATGCCCGGCAGTGTCGGCACCAACTGGTGGGAGGCCGTCTTCGGCCCGGCGCGAATCGGAGACTACAATCTGGATGTCTCGGGCGGCAGTGACGACACCGCGTACGGTGTTTCCTTCAATTACTTCGATCAGGAAGGCACGGCCGCATATAACCACTTCAGGCGGGGGAGCGTCCGCGTCAACACCTCATTCAACCGGGGCCGGCTGAGCTTCGGCGAGAACATTTCACTCTCCGTGGAGCGAGCCAACGGCGGCCTCCCTGATGACCCCGGCGGATACGCCGAAGACGGCATACTCGGCAAGAATATCCTGATGCAGCCGGTCGTCCCCCTGCGTGACATACAGGGTAATTTCGCATCGGGGAAAGGCATAGGCCTGGGCAACCAGAGCAATCCCCTCAAGTTTGCCTTTGGGCGCAAGGACAACGAGAGAAAAGACCATCGGATCTTCGGGAACGTGTTTGCCTCCTTCGCCGCCACCGCACAGCTCGCATTGAAAACGGCGCTCGGGTTCAACGTGGGTGAGGGCTCATTCACGGGCTTTAATCCGATCGTTCCCGAGAACTCCGAGCCGAGCTTCAGCAATTCCATCAACGAGAACTCGAACAATTTCACGGATTGGACGTTGAGCAACACGTTGAGGTACGACCGGAAGGGTTCCCGGCACAACCTTGCACTGCTGCTGGGGCAGGCAGCCGGCTCGAACAACAACCGGTTTATCACCGCCGGGATGAGCAACCTGATCTCCACCGACGTGAATTCCAGATATCTGCAGGATGCCCTCGGCGAGGCCGCCAGCAAGAACGTTACGAGCACCGGTGGAAAGAGCTCGATCTTGTCCTTTTTTGGAAAGGCTGACTACAATTTTGCCGACAAGTATGTCGCGAGCTTCACACTCCGGCAGGACGGCTCCTCGAACCTGGGGCCCAGTAACCGGTGGGGAACCTTCCCGGCATTCGGCCTGGGATGGAGACTGTCCAACGAGCCATTCATGGAGGGAAACCGAGTCTTCTCGGACGTAATGCTGCGGTTTGGATGGGGCATAACCGGAAACCAGTCAATACCCGCGGGACGCATCGTCTCTCAATTTGGCGGCAGCCGGGGAGATACGTATTACGACGTGACGGGAAGCAACAGCAGCATAGTGGCGGGATTCAGGCAGACATCATTGGGCAACCCTGACCTGAAATGGGAGGAGAACGAGTCCGTGAACGTGGGGGCGGATGTCGCGCTTTTCGATGGTGCGCTCAACCTCGTCGTCGACGTGTACCGGCGGGAAACGAATAACCTGCTGTTCGGCCCCCCCATTCCAGCGACGGCGGGGATAGCCGCTCCCCCCATCGTCAACATCGGGTCGATGAGAAACACGGGCTTTGACGTTTCCGTGGGCCATCGAGCGAGGTCCTGGAGTGTGAACTTCAACGGAAGCAAATACAAAAACGAAATCGTCTCGATTGACGGGGTGCAGGACTTTTTCTACGGTCCGATAGAAACCCGGTTTGGCAATCAGGTCATCAACCAGGTTGGCCATCCGATCGGTTCGTTCTACGGCCTGGTCGCGGACGGCTTGTTCAAGGATGCGGCCGACGTGGCGGCACACGTGACACAGGACGGCAAGGCTCCCGGCCGGATCAAGTTCAGGGATATCAACGGGGACGGGCAGATCACGCTTGCCGACCGCACGATCATCGGAAGTCCCCATCCGGATTGGACGGCTGGCCTGGATCTGGGGCTGCGTCGGGGAAACTGGGACCTGAGCGGCACCTTTTTCGGATCGTTCGGAAACGACATCTTCGACGTCCAGAAGGAATTCTACGTGTTCCGCAATTTCGACACGAATGTCCGGAGCGACCTGCTCGAGAATTCGTGGACGCCTGAGCGCACCGATGCCAAATATCCGCGACTGGATAGGAACGACAGCCGCAGCAGCGCGCTCAGCAGCTTCTATGTTGAGGACGGGTCCTACATCAGGCTGCGCAATCTGCAGCTCGGATACGAGGTTCCGCAATCTCTGGCACGATGGGTATCAGCGGCGAGAATCTATGTGCAGGCTGAGAACCTTTTCACCATTACCGATTATGAGGGTCTCGATCCGTCGTTGCCTGCGGCGAACGTCTTTGGACCTGCCGGCGACATCCGGGATCAGTATCGGGGCGTTGACCGCGGTACGTATCCCAGCAGCAGGACGTTCAGCGTTGGCATGTCAACCACGTTCTAGGAACTCTTCTCTTCAAGGAAGGGAGACGATGAAAACTGTATCGAGACACCCACTGCTCCTGGGGACAGCGTCACTCATCTTTGCCGGAGCCACTCTGTATGGCTGCAAGGATTTTCTGACTGAGGCCGCCGCTCCGCAAGGGACATTGGATGAAGTGTCACTCGCGAATAAGGCTGGAGTCGAGGGTACCCTCATTGCCGCTTACCGAGCGATCGACCGTAACAACGGCGTCGGCGGTGACTGGGGGACCACCGCCAGCAACTGGGTTTGGGGGAGTGTGCCCAGCGATGATGCCTACAAGGGGTCTATTCCCACCGACCAGCCCGAGATCAATGACATTGAGGCATACCAATGGTCCACGGGTAACGCCGAGAGCTACCTGAACCAGAAATGGCGGGGCGCTTACGAAGGGGTGGTCCGAAGCAATGCGACCTTGCGCCTGCTGAAGCAGGTAGTGGCGGCAAAGCCAGGTGAGATTTCCGCCGTTGACGCCAAGGGCATCGAGGGAGAAGCCCTCTTTCTCAGGGCGCACTATCACTTTGAGGCGTGGCGGATGTGGGGGAATATTCCGTACTACACAGAGGCCGATACGGATTTCCGCAAGGCAAATGGCACCACCGCCGAGGCGCTAGCGAACATCCTGAAGGATCTCGATGCAGCCATCGCGCTGCTGCCGCAAGCTCCACGGAATGGGCACCTCGGACGAGTGACTCAGTGGACGGCCAAGGCGTATAAAGGCCGGGTTCAAGTCTACGGCGGCCAATTTGCCGCTGCCTTGACGACATTGCGGGAGGTCAGGACGAGCGGGCCTTACGCACTGGAAGCAAGCTACGATCGCGTCTGGACCGGTTTCAAGGAGCTTGAAAACGGGAAGGAGACCATATTTGCCTATCAGGCCTCCGCGAATGACGGAGAACCGGACGGGAACAATGCCAACTTTGGTGAACGCGTGACTTTGCCGCATGGCGGCAGCCACTTCGGTTGCTGCGGTTTTCACCAGCCGTCACAGAACCTGGTCAACTTCTTCGCGGTTGACGCGAGTGGACTTCCGCTGGCGTTGACGGATGCGAACTGGAACGCCCGAAATGCCAATCTCACGGCGTCGACAATTATTCCAGTAGACCCGCGGCTCGATTGGACGGTCGGCCGGGACGGCGTGCCTTACAAGGACTGGGGAGCCCACGCGCCGAATTGGATCAGAGACCCGACCTACGGCGGGGTCTACAGCGCCAAGAAAAACGCCCATGAAAAGGCCAGTGGCGCCGAGCAGCTGGCCGGTGGTTGGTTTCCGACGAATCAGAATTCCGTGAACATCCATATGTTCCGGTACGCTGATATGCTGTTGCTCCTGGCCGAGGCGGAGGTCGAGGCCGGGTCCCTCGAAACCGCGAGAACGATTGTCAATGAGATCAGAACACGGGCGGGGGTTCGCGTCCAGGGGCGGGGGACCGATCGCGCCACCATGGCGGTGCCGATCAACGATCCGTCTATTACCTGGGCACAGTACCGAATCGGCCCGTACACGACTTCGTTCGGCAGTCAGGCCGCTGCCCGTACTGCAGTCCGGTATGAGCGCAGGCTCGAGTTGGCGATGGAAGGCCAGCGGTTCTTTGATTTGCGGCGCTGGGGAATCGCCGATCAAACTCTCAACGCGTACCTTGCGGTCGAGAAGACCAGGAGACTCCATCTCGCAGGTGCGGAACCGTTCACCAGCCGCCACCTGCTTTATCCGATCCCTCAGATTCAGATCGAATTGAGCAAGGTGGGAACCGAGGAAAGGCTGAAGCAGAATCCCGGATGGTAGTATCGGGCTAGCGACTCCTGATGGAGAAGGCCTGTAGCGAATCGCCGGTGTTGGCGACGAGCAGGGCCTTCCCGGAAGGAGTGTTGATGAGCGCGAGACCGTTGACGTTCAGAGGGGCCAGGAGGCCACTTTCACTCGGAGGAACCGGAGTGAAGTGGCCTCTGCCGTTTCCTCTCAGCCAGAGCCCGTTGCCCGCATCGGCTCTCGTCGTATTTGGCTCGGCGTCGTAGAGATTCCCCGCGACAATCAGATCGAGATGTCCATCAGCGTCTACGTCGTGGGCGATGATCCCCTTGATCGGTGCGATTTGCGCCAGATTCGGTAGCGCGAATGAGCTGAAGGTTCCGCCACCGTCGTTGTGCAGGTAGACGCTGGCAAAAGTATCCGTCTGGTAATGGACGGCGTGTTGCTGCTGGGCTGGACTGAGCACCTGAGCGACAGACGCCTGCGCGAATGATCCATAGGTCGGGAATCGCACAGCAAGTGAATACATCTCGCGGCCCAGGGGAGCCAGACCGGCGTAGGGGTATTCGGTTCCGTTTATTTCCTGTGTGAGAACTATGTCCGTGGTGCGGTTCCCCGTGAAATCGCCGGCGTACATACCGAACCTGCTCTCCTTAGACGTCGTGTACGTGTGATTCAGCCCCAGATTCCCAGCGACGAGGTCTGGGCGACCGTCTTGATCG
>JALYJX010000259.1 GCA_030775065.1 Gemmatimonadota bacterium
ATCTACCACAATCTCACCCAGTGGCAGCGCGTGCAGGTCGCGCGGAACGTCAAGCGACCGTTCACCTCTGAGCTGATTCAGCTCATCTTCACCGACTTCATCGAGCTGCACGGCGACCGCGCATACCGCGACGACCCGGCGATCATCGGCGGCTGGGCGCGCCTGGACGGCGAGACAGTGATGGTGATGGGGCAGCAGCGCGGGCGCGATACCAAGGAGATTCTGAAGCGGAACTTCGGCATGCCCCACCCCGAGGGATACCGCAAGGCGCTGCGCCTGATGAAGCTCGCCGAGAAGTTCCACGTGCCGGTGCTGACGTTCATCGACACCATGGGAGCCTGGGCCGGAATCGGCGCCGAGGAGCGCGGACAGTCGGAAGCGATTGCGCGGAATCTGCTGGAGATGTCACAGCTCACGGTCCCGATAATCGCAACCGTGATTGGCGAAGGCGGGTCTGGCGGTGCTCTCGCGCTCGGCGTCGCCGACCGCGTGCTGATGATGGAGAACGCGGTTTACTCCGTGATTACGGTCGAGGGTTGCGCGGCAATCCTATGGAAGGACGGCAAGAGTCCGGAGATGCGCGAGCGTGCAGCAGCGGCGTTGCGTGTGACGGCGCCCGATCTTTTCGAGCTGCGGGTGATAGACGAGATAGTCCCCGAGCCTCCGGGCGGCGCGCACTCCGACCATCCGGCCGCGGCGAAGACGCTGCACGACGCCCTCAACCGCCACCTCGAAGAGCTGCGAAAGTACCGGCCCGAGAAGCTCGTTCGGCGACGAAGGCAGAAGTACCTCCGGCTTGGGCAGTGGACGGAATAGTTCATCCGCGTTCCACACATGTCAGCAGCACGACTAACTGAGAACTGCATGCTGAGAGCCTGCAGTAACAAAAGCCGGCGGCCTGGAGCTGCCCTCACGAGCGACAATTACGTTGTTCGGGTTGCCGTCACTGAAAACAGTCTGTCGATATGTAGTGAGCTCCAGGCAAACGACTGCAAAGCTGCCGGCTCTCGGCATGCAGTTCTCATTTGCAGTTCAATTCCATTCTTGTTTTGGCTCTGAATTGGCCCATCTAGTAGAAGTCTCTTTCAAGGGCAACCGCAAGGAATTCTTCCTGTGGGACTATCCCGATCCTCCCCCGCTCAAGGCGGCGGTAATCGTGGATGCCGACCGCGGTGAGGATCTGGGCTACGTGCACGCTCTCGGTGAGCTTGCACAGAAGCGCAACGGCGGGTGCGCGCATGGATGCGGCACCGCGGCGCCCGACAGAAAGGCGCTGAGGCTTGCCAGTCAGCGCGACCGCACTGGCGCGGCAGAACTGGACCGCCTCAACGAGGAAGCGCGACAGAAGGCGATGGAGCGTGTGCGGGCGAACGGCCTTGCGATGAAAGTCTCCGACGCCGAATGGCAGTGGGACAAGAAAAAGCTGACCTTCTATTTCACCGCCGAGAAGCGCGTCGACTTTCGCAACCTCGTGCGCGACCTCGCGTCACTTTTCCGCACTCGAATCGAGCTCAAGCAGATCGGCGTGCGCGACGAGGCCCGCCGCCTCGACGGCATCGGTCGCTGCGGCCGTCAATACTGCTCCGCGTCGTGGCTTCCGGAGCTCAGACCCGTGAATCTTGGCGTAGCGAAGGATCAGAGGCTCTCGCTCAACCCGGCGCAGATCTCCGGTGCCTGCGGGCGACTGATGTGCTGCCTTCGCTACGAGCACGAATTTTATGTGCAAAGCCGGAAGCGGTTCCCCAAGGAAGGACGGCTTCTCACCACGGCGCGCGGTGAGGAGAAGCTCATGTCGATCGACATCTTCCACGAGCAGCTCACCCTGAGGTCTGCCGAGGGCGACGTCCGTGTGGTGGGCCTCGCCGATTTCAATCGCGAGATGGCCGAGCTCGGCGGGGAGGCTGCTGCCGGCGCGCTTGCAGACGAAAGTGTTGCGGTGCTCGAATCGGAGGAGGCCGAGCCAACAGAGAACGGCGAGGAGGTTTCACCCGAGCTGCTTTTCACTTCCGAGCATGAATCGATATCGACAGTCGAGCTGATCGTCGAGGATGCTCCGCGCTCGCTCGACGCCGAGCCCGACGACGCCGCGGAACCGGGCGCAGATGCGCCCGCTGGAGCGCCTGACGAGAAATCGAGTCGGCGCCGCCGCGGACGCCGCGGGGGGCGGCGCGGTCGCGGCAGCGACTCCGGAGAGCGATAGTTGGGAAAGTTCTACCTCACCACCGCCATCGACTACGCCGATGGCGACCCGCACCACGGCCACGCATTCGAGAAAATCGGCGCCGACGCAATTGCCCGCTACCGCAGGCTGTGCGGCGACGACGTCCACTTCCTGATGGGAATGGACGAGCATGGACAGAAGGTCGCGTCGGAGGCGGTGAAGCGCGGAGTGGATCCGCAACAGCTCGTAGACGAGATTGCGGTGCGCTTCGAGGAGATGTGGAAGCGCCTCTCGATCTCCAACGATCAGTTCATCAGGACGACGGCGAAGGATCACCACGAGGGAGTCCGCGCTCTGATCGAGGCGATCTTCGAGAATTCCCCCGACGATTTCTACGAGAAGGAATACGAGGGCTGGTACTGCATCGCGTGAGCTGCGATACGATGGAGACCAACGCCGACCGGGGGGCCGTTTGAGAGTGGGATCTTGCCGGGTTTGCGCGGACTAGAAGCCGGTGGGGCGATTTTCGACGCGAATTCGGTTTTGGGTAGAACAATCGACGGCCGCCGCGGGGAGTACTGCGATCGTGATGGACTGCTTACGCACGTCCATGCTGAATGAATGATTGAGCGAGGCTCACGATTCGCAGGTAGCAGAAGAAGATGACATGGGTTGGTCTCCCGACATGCGACAGTGTGAGCGTCGCAGGCCGCTGCGGTAACTGCGTCTTCCCGAGCGAGCAACTAACTCACGCAAAGAACGGAGGCAGCCTAGTCACGTTACCTAGGCTTCAGGGTCTATACGCGGCGAAAGTTGCCCGAAACATCCCTTGACTTGGAGTGCGTCCAGCGTCAAGGCACCTGCTGCGAAACGTGCAATGTGATTTTAACGGAGTTTGCTATGCGCCGACCCACAAGCATTGACCTCCCTGCAATAGCGGCTCACGGACGAAACTTCACGTCTCCTGCAAGCATGTCTGGCCCGATGAAACTCACTTGCAGCCACTCGCGCGAAGAGCTCGCGCCAAGCCAGCTGCATTCGTCTCGCAAGCCGTCGAGAACGCGAGTCCGGAGTTCTGCGACGCGTTGGGGAAACTGCGCGGGAAGAAAGCGGAGCTCGATTTCCAACAGAGGTCTTCCGTCCTTATCTTTGCTCAGACGGAATTTGGGCATTCCCCCAACGTTCGCCGCTGATTTAGGGAGGTCACCCACGGCACGAGCGCGCCCAATTTCCGCGAGAGGTTCCAAGGCCTCGATCACCTCGGCGGCTGACAGCCATGCATCGCCGTAAAAGCGCCCGTCAAGAAACACCGCATTCTCCTTGCGGCCCAGGAATCGGTAGCCTCGGGTACCTGCAACACAGGAAGTTTCGTGCACATCAACGAGATCCCCGCATTCATAGCGAATCAGCGGCGTCATCTGGGTGAATGGATAGAATCCTGTAAGGAGTAGTATCCCTCTTCCCTCTTCGGTCACTTCGCTCGTACCAGGCTTCAACACTTCCGCCAGGCCGAACGGATCGAAATGATACAGGTCGCAGTCCTGGCAATAGGTTGCGCCGAAAAACAGCTCCGTCAGCGAGAAGCAGTCTTCGAGGGGACACTTCCACTGCTCGCTCAACCAAGCCCGAGCTGCCCGAGAGATGTAATGACTAGTGCTTTGTAGACGTTTTACCCGAGTAATCAAATCGCCGCGGTCTTCCTCAAGCAAATAGACCGTCAGCATCATGATCGCTACGAGCCCTCCGACAATCGCATTGATGTGGCGTCGAGACCCGTTGATGTCGTACGACCGGGAAAGAAGCGCGAGCGCTTGTCCGTAGCCGACCCGGTTGGACAGTGACACCGGTACCGTGAACGCACGACCCGGGATCTGCAGTTGATGTCCGTGATACCATGTCGCGAGAACCAGCGCTATCTCCGCCTCACCAGCCTCCGAAGGGCCGCCGAGTAACGTAAAGAGCTGGGTCAGATATTGCTGCTCCTGCTGCGAGCGATCGATGAACAGTGGACGTCCAGTGGAGGTACCACTTGTGTAGGATGTGAAGGCGTACTTCGCATGCCGCGAACGAATCGCGCCGCCGGATGCCTGCAGTTCATTACGGGTGAGAACAGGCAATGACTGAAAGTCCGCGCGGCTGAGTCGCTCTTGAAGGGGCAAATCGGCGAATCGGGCACTGTAGAATTCCGTCTGAGCGATGGCTTGACGCACAGTCATGTCCAGGAGCCGCTGACTGACCTCGGCAGCAAGTGTCGACATGACCCCCGGCATCTGAATGCACGGGAGCAGGAATGGTGCAATTAACTGAGGAGCTAGGGTGTCGAAACCAAACCTGTCTGGAAGCTGATTGAGTAGATGACGCTCCTCCACAGCGACCGAACTGTCCTTGACCTTCACCTTCCGATGCTTCCGAGCGATTTCTGCGAAACTCTGTCGCGTTTACCTCTCTAGCTTGATGCTGAAAAGTGATTCGAGTGTGTTGGGGTCTCTGCCCAAAGTCGTCGCGGTAACCATGGCCTCCTGACTGAGGACGCGTCCCAACAAAGCAGCTTCGTTCGAGAGCGCAACGGCGAGGGCTTCCGGCACGGCGCGGAAGACCTCTCCCATGATTGCAACTTCGCCACCCAACGTGCGTGCGACGGCCGCGCTTTCGTTGCTCATCGCAGTCGCAATACCATCCGGATTCTTTGCGAGCGCATCGGCGATCGCGCCAGGACCTTTCGAGAGGCTCTGAAGGAACTCTTCAGGAGCACCCGTCAGTATCTCGCTAAGCGCAGGTCCGCTTGCCCCGAACAAATGGGCCATTGCAGCGGGTTCGTTTGAAAAGATGGATGACAGCGAATCCTCGTCCTTAACCAGTCCCATGATGACGCCCTCGCCAGCGAGCAAGGACATAGCCTTCGGATTCGTGCTTTCTGTCATAGATTTGCTCCTCGTGTTGACTCGGGACGCGTTAATAGCGAAACAATACGAGAATCGAGGGCTCGTGGCAAGCGAGGGATAGACACCACCCTCACCCATTCCGAAGCGTTGTCCGTCCGGCTGGTTCGCGCGGAAAAAACGTCGGATAACAGACGACGTAGCCAAGGCATTAATGTCAATTGACCTCGTTGTCCCGGTTTACAATGAAGAGCAGACAATTCCGGGATTTCTCGAAAACATCGAGAACCAAACAACCTCGGCCGGCGAGAAGCTGCCGAGGGGCTTTGTGCGCGTAATTGTGGTCGACAACGGAAGCACTGACTCGACTGTGCAGATCGTGGAGGATCAAAGGAAGCACGGTGCCTTGGCGATCACGCTTGTCCACGAGCCTTGCAAGAGTCACATTGCGGCGCGTATCCGAGGCGCCGACTATGCAATTCAGTCGGACACGCAGTCGCAGCGCCCATTGCTCGTCAACTGCGACGTGGATACCCGATATCAAGCCACTTGGATCGCGGAGATCGCCGCCCGCCTTTCGCGGAATAGTGCGGTCGATGTTCTGAGCTATGCCGGCTACTTC
>JALYJX010000260.1 GCA_030775065.1 Gemmatimonadota bacterium
CCCCACCACCGACAGCTGGACGCCGCCGAAGAGCTGATAGCGTGTCTGAAAGGCCGTGACGGCTCCGATGAATGCGGCAACGATTGCAGCGAGCGGAAGCGAATCCACGCCGATGTTACGCATCTGCCTGATCGTCTCGCGGCCGTAGGTCCCCGGATCGAGAAATCCGCGCCCGATGTCGCGCATGAAATACGCGCGCTCTCCAATCCGCCCGAAAAGAGACGAGACAGCGCGTATCAAGTTCGCACGCGCGCGAAAAGAATCAGTCCGAGGACCCCGAAGAAAATGCTTGGAACCCACGCGGCAACTTCGGCCGGAAGCATCCCGTGCCCGCCGATCGCTTTGGTCATCTGCACCAGCATGATAAAGATCACCGTAGTTCCGAGCGAGATGCCCACGCCGTACGCCGCGCCGCCGCGTTTAGTGCTCGTCGCCAGCGGCGCGCCGAAGAGCAGGATGACCATACTCGTCACGGGAATGACGATCTTGAGCATGCGCTCGACCTTTAGCTCGTTGACGTCACCGCCCGACCGTTCCATTGCGTCGATGAACCGGCCGAGCTCCCGATACTCCATGTCGGTTGGCGCGCGCGAGGCCACCGTCAGCTGCCGCGGAGCCTCGACCAGCCGCGCATCGCGCAGCGAGTCGAAAGCATAGGTGATGTTGAACATCGAATCGGTCAGCACATGCATCGTTCCCTGCGTGAGCTTCCAGCCTTTGCGCGGGTCGTAGTACGCGTTGCCTGCGTTCAGAATGTACGTCGGGTACTCCGGGCCGCTGCCTTTCCGCTCGATTGTGAGACCGTCTATCGAGTTTCGCTCGACGTGCAGCGCCTGCACCTTGTAGACTCTGCCTCGCTCCGCCGCATAGGCAAAATTGTACCTCTCGCTCTGTGTCGAGAATTTCTGCGTCTCCAGGAGCTCGAGCTTCCTCCGATTGGCCTGAGGGGTTATCTCGCCGAGGACAAGGCCGGCGACCGTCGCAATAGCGGCTCCGACAAAGATCGGGGCAATGAACCGGTAGAAGCTCACGCCCGATGCCTTTGCCGCAGTGATCTCCGAGTGGCGCGTGAACGAGCCAATAGCGAAAACGGTCGCGAAAAGCACTCCCGCCGGAAGAATCAAAAACATGTAATCGGGCAGCGAGTAGACGTAGCTCAGCGCGATGTTCATCGGCGGCAGCTTCTGCGCCAGATACTTGTCGAGGTTGTCGGTGATGTCGAAAATGATCAGCAGCAGCGGAAAGCCGACGACGGTCGCGACAAAAATCTTCCAGAACTCGGCGAAGACGTACCGGTCCAGCGGTCTTACAAGGCTCACGACGCGCTGGGTCGCGCTGCTGGTGCGGCGATGGGCAGGCGGCGGCGCGCCGGCAAGAGACGCGACCGGATTGAATCGAGCAGGTCGCGCATGTCCCCTCCGCGTCCCGACGTGTTCTCCTTGCCCATGCGTGAGAGCAGCCAGAGAGCGATAGCGGTGAAGATCAGGTTCGCTCCCCACATGGAGATGAAGGGCGGGACAATGTCTCGCCTGGCGAGTGACTCTCCAGCGATGAGGCCCACGTAGTAGAGCGCGAAGACCACCAGGCTTACCCCGATGGTCAGGCCCACACCCCCGCGTGGGAACCGCAGAGCTATTGGCGCGCCGAGCAGGAGAAACACGAAGCACGCCGTGGCGAGAGCAAACTTCTTCTGGATCTCCACTTCGTAGGCGTTCTGACTCCTCCGGGCGTCCTCAACGCGGATTCGAATGCCTTCGAGCGTCGCCGGGAGCTCCGCGGCTGTCGCAGCGCCGGTGTCGAGTCGCGCAGCAGCTGCGCCGGCCGGCTGACCGTCGCTACGCCTCTGGAGAAATGGCGCCTTCGCGGAAGAGTCTGACGCGCGCGGCGCATGCTTCGGAGGCTTCGGGAACGTCAGCGCCTGGGCGCCGAGAGCTTTTACACCGATCTGCGCGAGGAGCGCGCAATATGCCTTCCCGAGTCCCACCGTCATCGGATCGTCCAGCTTCGTTTTCAGGACCTCTTCACTCAGTCTCACTTTCCGGCGCTTCGCGTCGGCGAGCTTCTTGACGAACTCGCGCCGGGCGTTGGCCAGCGTTCTACGTGCGACCGCTGCATGCCGCTCCATCTCGCACACGGACATCTCACGCTCACCCTTGAAGCTGTCGTTCGTGCTCTTCTGGAACTCGTTTCCGACGCTCTTCACGCGAATCAGCTCGGTCTCGAAATACATCCGCTGCAGCTGTTCGGGCGTATTCACGGGAACGTCCTGAATCGTGCCGCTGTATAAAGTGAGCTGGAGGTCGGTGCGGTTCAGAGACAACGCCATGTTGCCGCTGTCGGCATAGACCGTACGGCGGCGGGTTGCGTCGCCGACGTCGTAGATCGTCACCTCGCGCATCTTGTTGGACGTCTTGCTGAGGTGGTTGGCGCGGAGATAGAGCTTCCCGGGGCTCACCTCATTGATGACCTGCTCGCGCAGCCCGAACGTCGGCTTCTTCTGCGCGATGTCCCCCTGCAGAGTGCGAAGCCGATGATTGGCGCGCGGGAGTACCTGATCGTTGAACAGGAGCATGAACATCGTGATACCAACGCCGGCAATCAGCACCGGTTGCAGCACGCTCCGGAGGCTCACACCCCCGGCCTTCATCGCCGTGATCTCGTTCTCCGAGGCGAGGCGGCTGAACGCGTACAACGTCGATACCAGCACTGCCATCGGCATCGACAGGGCAACTGTGAGGGGCACTGAAAGGCCGAGGAACTCTCCGATGATACTCCACGGCAATCCCTTCCCCACGAGCTCGCCGAAGCGCTTCGCGATGTATTGCAGTAGCAGCAGCGAAGTGAGCGCGGTGAGGGCGAAGAAGAGGGGTCCGACGTGCTCCTTGAGGACGTATCTGTGGAGTATCTTCACGGGGTGAATCTAATACACCGCCGCCTGCTGTTCGTCTCGCTCGCGGCAGCTGTTTGGACTGCTGCAACGGGCGCGCAGCAGGGCGGTGTGGCCAGGCCGGACACCGTCAACGCCCGGCGTTCGACAATGGCCCCGAAGGATACGATTCCGCCGAAGGACACCGTCCGTTTGCCGCGGGATACGGTACCGGTGCCAAGGGATACGCTGCGGTTGCCCACCGATACCGCGAGAGAGCCGGCAGACACGACGCTGCGACTGCCGCTGCCTCCAATCGGCCGGCCGGTGCCGCTGCCAAGGATACGACTTGGTGGTGATTCCCTGGGATTGCGCCTCCCGCCGGTTGTCTCGCGCGCTGACCGCGAAAGCTATCGGCAGGCGCTCGCGCAAATCGAAGCAGCACGCGCAACTGCTTTTCAGCAGAACATGCGTGCCATCATCCAGGCTGTCTGGGGGCAGGTCGCAACCTCGAGCTTCGCGACGTCGGAGACTCCGCCGACTTTTGCAGGCGAAGTTCCCCCCGCGCCGAAGACCGTTGCAGACCGCGCCGGCGACATCATCTCCGAGCACACCGATCTCGCCCTCCAGCTGAACGGACGGATGGAATTCCGCGGCGAGAAAAACCAGAGCGCGCAATGCGCCGGCGGAATCATCAACCCCGTGTTCAACTGCCGGAGCGCGTTCGCGCCCCTCCTGGATTTTCAGTTCAACGCGCGCTCCGGTGGTGTCGTTGCGGAGCGCATTCACGTTGACGTCGACTATGACACCCAGCGGGAGTTCGACGCGTCGAACAACATCTCAATCAACTATCAGGGGAAGGGAACCGAGCTCCTGCAGCGTCTCGAGATCGGGAACGTGACGTTCCAGCCACCGGTGTCGCGATTCATCACCGCGGGAATTCCCAGCGGAAACTACGGGATTCAGGCAATCACGAAGCTTGGACCTGCGCGCGTTCGCACCATCCTCGCGCAGCAGAAAGGCAACATCGTCGGCGATCGCGTGTTCACCGTTGGCGATCAGACTCTCCAGGCAGTTGACCGCCGGATAGAGGACCATCAGTTCGAGCCGCGCCGGTTCTTCTTCACGGTTTCTCCAAAGCTGTTCGGCTCCGCGTATCCCAACATCGACATCCTGGACAGCAGGCGGATGACGTCGCTCGCCTTGTCGCTACCCGATACGCTTCGGCCAACAAGGATTTTTCTCTACCGGCTTTTGATCGGAGGCCAGCCGCCGAATCCCAGTGGTCCCCAGTTCCGCATCATCGGCGACCCCCGGTCACGTCGCGGACAGGTATACGAGCGTCTCCGCGAGGGAGTGGACTACTACGTCGATCCGTCGCAATTGTGGATCGCCCTCGTCCGCCCTCTCTCGCTCAACAACGAGCGCCTCGTGGTCGCCTACCGCGTGAACGTCAACGGCCGGGATACGATTCACGTCACGACAGGCGGCACACCCGATCTCGAGTACAATGCCAGGACCGACCAGCTCGCGAATCTGCTGTGGGATCCGCGAGTGACCCCGGATGATTCCGCGTTCGACCGTGAAATACGAAGCATCTATCGCATCGGCGGACCCGAGGTTCAGCGGAAGAGCGTCGTCGTGAAGATCGTCACCGGAACGGGAGTCGATCAGGAAAAGGCAAACGACGAGGCTGGCAACGCGGAAACCTTTCTTCAGCTTTTCCGCATCGCGCAGAAAACGAACAACTCGACATTCGACGTCGAGAACCGCCTCTGGCCCCGGCCTGCCGATCCGAATTTCGAGCTGAGTCTGGGCGCGTCGGCAACGCGCGTCATACGCGACCAGTTTCTCGTTTTTCCGTCGCTCAAGCCTTTCGCCATCGACGGATTTGCCGGCCGGCTCAATCCCAGCAACGATACGATCTACACGACGCCGTCCGAGTATGTGAAATCGGCGCAGCGTCCGCTTTCGGTCTACCACATCCGCGCGCGCTATCAGGCTGAAGGCAGCGGTGACAGAGGGAGCCTGATGCTCGGCGCAGTACAGCTGCGGCCAAACTCCGAGCGGTTGCTCGTTGACGGCATCCCTCTCGTGCGCGGCACCGACTACACGGTCGATTACGATCTTGGACGCGTTTCTTTTGCGCGGCCGGATACGCTTTTCCCGCGGCCGCGTCAGGTGACGGCGCAGTTCGAGGAGAATCCGGTGTTCGCCGAGACTCCCACATCCATCTTCGGCGCGACAGCCGAGTTCCCGCTCGCACGCGGCAGCATCAACTTCACCGCCATCTCGCAGACGCAGAAGACGACGTTCAACCGGCCGCCGCTGGGGTTCGAGCCGGCCGGCTCGCTCGTTGCCGGAGTGACTGCGCTCTTCAACTTCAACGCCTCGCCACTCACTTCGCTCGTCTCACGACTGCCTTACGGCGAGACTACCGTTCCTTCGCGGATCAGTTTCTCGGGCGAGTTTGCCGCGAGTCGGCCCGAGCCCAACGCCGCGGGCCAGGCATACCTCGAATCGTTCGAGGGAGAAGGCGGAATCCAGGTGCCGCTCCTCGATACGCAGTGGTACTACAGCAGTCAGCCGGCGCTGGGGCGCGACTTTGCCACTCGCTACGGATCTCAGTCGATCGATCTCGCCCGAGCCTCGACCCTTGCCTGGCAGAGCGACGGACTCGATGCGAACGGGCGCGCCATACGCTACACCATCGAGCAGATCGACCCGCAGACGACGCTCATCGGCACGGGACTGTCCGGTCCTTC
>JALYJX010000261.1 GCA_030775065.1 Gemmatimonadota bacterium
GTGGAACGCGTTGTCGCCTTCGTCCCTTGCCTTCGCTTTCAGCTCGAGATACCGATCCTCGTCGAGCAGCTCGTTCTGAGTGACTTCCTGCTCGCCCGGCTCGATGACGACGTAGTTCGAGTAGTAGATGACCTTCTCGAGATCGCGCAGCGTGAGGTCCACGAGGTTCCCCATCGGACTCGGGAGAGTCTTGAAGAACCAGATGTGGGCGACGGGTACGGCGAGCTCGATGTGGCCCATGCGCTCGCGTCGAACGCGAGCAAGAGTCACCTCGACGCCGCAGCGATCGCAGATCACACCGCGATAACGGATGCGCTTGTATTTGCCGCAGTGGCATTCCCAGTCCTTTACCGGACCGAAGATCCGCTCGCAGAAGAGGCCATCCTTCTCCGGCTTGAACGAGCGGTAGTTGATCGTCTCGGGCTTGAGTACCTCGCCCCACGACCACCAGGTGCGGAGGCCCTGCATCTCCAGCCGCTCCCGCTCTTTTGGATCCTTCGGCCCTCGCATCTCCTCGGGTGAGGCGATGCGGACCTGGATGTAATCGAATGAAGACGCGCGGGTCTCGCGCGAGCTGCGAAAATCAATCATGAATTACTCCTCGCTCCCGTTACCGTTGCTGCTCATGGGGCTGTTACCGAGACCATATCCGCTGGTTGCGTTCGCTCCCATGCTGACGTGAATTCCGAGCGCCTTCAGCTCCTGCACGAGTACGTTGAAGGACTCGGGAATTCCCGGCTCAGGCAGATTCTGGCCCTTCACAATCGCCTCGTAAACGCGGCTGCGACCGTTCACATCGTCGGACTTGACGGTGAGAATCTCCTGCAGTGTGTGCGCGGCGCCGTACGCTTCCAGCGCCCAGACTTCCATCTCTCCGAAACGCTGCCCGCCGAACTGAGCCTTGCCCGCCAGCGGCTGCTGCGTGACCAGCGAGTACGGCCCGATGCTCCGCGCGTGGATCTTGTCGTCCACGAGGTGCGACAGCTTCAGCATGTAGATCTCGCCGACCGTCACCGGGTTCGAGAACAGCTCACCCGTCCGGCCGTCGCGCAGTCTGAGCTTGCCCCCCGCGGAGATTCCCGCGAGGCGCATCAGCTCGGCAGCGGCTGCATCGACGTCGATATCCGACTTCTTGCCGAATGACGCGGCAAGCGCCGGAAGCTCGAGATTCTCGAGGACTGAAGCCGCCTCCGCTTCGCGGCGCTTCTCGATCTGAGTGCGGGCGCTTCGGAACTGCGCGCGCACACCCGCAGGCATTTCCTCATCGTCCGCCGATCCCTGATGGAACGCGATCTGATTGTCCAGCTCCGCGTTCTCGCGATCGACCAGCTCCTTTGCTGCACCCGTGAGGAAATCACGGATTCTATTGTAGACGTCGCGGGTCTCTGGCGAGACACCGCGGCGCGCGAGGTCGTCGATTGTCGCGTCGATCAACAGCTCGACGCGCTCGGCGTCCGGCCCTCTGTGACGCGTGTCGGCAATGACTGAGCGCAGCTCGGCCTCGCTGATCGTCACGCGCGGAGTACGAAGATCGAGCGCGTCGCGCACCCAGGTGATCGCCGCCAGCTTCAGCAGCAATCCGATCTCGCGCTCGTTCGCTCCCTGGAAGACAGGCGTCTTGGCATAGAATCCAAGCAGCCGCGCCGCCCATCCGAGGTGCGTCTCGAGAATCTGTCCGACGTTCATGCGGCTTGGAACGCCGAGCGGATTGAGAACGATGTCCACCGGCCGTCCGTCGGGGAGGAACGGCATATCCTCCTCGGGCACGATGCGGGCAACGATACCCTTGTTGCCGTGGCGTCCGGCCATCTTGTCGCCGACGGAGACCTTTCGCTTCTCCGCCATGTAAACCTTCACCAGCTGAATGACCCCCGGGGGCAGCTCATCCGGCTGGAGCACCCGGTCGATGCGCTCCTCCGCCTTCTCCTCGAGCCGCGCCTTCTCTTCGTTGGCGGCCTCAATGATCGTGCGGACCTTCTCGTTCACGCTCTTGTTCTCGACGCGGAACGTCTTGAGATCGAGTGTCGCGAGCTTTGTATCCGCGAGAATCGCGGCCGTGAGCTTCGTTCCCGACGGAATCTCCTCTTCGACCGTACCGCTCTTGAGCGCCAGACCGACTGTCTGAGCTTCGAGCAGTACGACGAGCTCCGCATCGCGCACTTCGTTGACGCGGATCTTCTCCTCACCCTCGAGACGCCTGATCTCACCAATACGCTCGCCGCGATCCTTCTCGACCACCTGATCGTCCACGCGAGAGAAAATCTTGACGTCAATCACGACGCCTTCCATTCCGGGCGGCACCTTGAGCGAGGAATCCTTCACGTCCTTCGCCTTCTCACCGAAGATCGCAGTGAGGAGCTTCTCCTCGGGGGAAAGCTCTGTCTCGCCCTTCGGCGTGATCTTTCCAACCAGGATGTCACCGGGCTTCACGTGCGCACCAATGCGAACGATTCCGCGCTCGTCGAGATCGTTGAGCGCCTCCTCGGCCACGTTGGGAATCTCACGCGTTATCTCTTCCTGCCCGCGCTTGGTGTCGCGCACGTGCAGCTCGAGTTCCTGGATGTGGATGGACGAGTAGACGTCCTCCTTCACCAGCCGCTCGGAGAGAACGATGGCGTCCTCGAAGTTGTGTCCGTACCACGGCATGAACGCGACGGTGACATTCGCCCCGAGCGCGAGCTGCCCGAACTCCGTGGACGCTCCGTCGGCGAGAACTTCGCCGGCCTTTACCTTCTGTCCGCGCCGTACGAGCGGGCGCTGGTTGATCGCCGTGTCCTGGTTGGTTCTCCAGTACTTCTTGATCCTGTAGCGATCGTGCTGCGTCAGACGCGCTAGCGGACGACTTGCGTCCTTCTTGCCGCCGCCGTTCGCCGCTGTCGTGCCGGTGCCCGTGTCGACAATGATCTCGTCGGCGGTGACACTGGTAACAGTTCCCGGGCGCTGGGCGATGATCACCGCGCCTGAATCGCGGGCGACTTTCTCCTCGAGCCCGGTGCCGACGAGCGGCGTGCGCGGATTGAGAAGAGGAACGGCCTGCCGCTGCATGTTCGAGCCCATCAACGCGCGGTTCGCGTCGTCGTGCTCGAGGAATGGAATAAGCGCCGCGGCGATGGAGACGAGCTGCTCCGGCGCCACGTCCATGTAGTCGATTCTGTCGGGCGCCACGAGAGGCACGTCACCGCGCATGCGACAAAGCACGAGCTCATCGACGAAGGTTCCGTCGGGATTGAGCTGCGCATTCGCCTGCGCGATCGTCACGTCCTCCTCGCGGTTCGCATCGAGCCACGAGATCTCCTCGGTGACCTTTCCGTTCTTCACGACGCGATAGGGCGTCTCGATGAACCCGAGGTCGTTCACCTGCGCGAAGCAGGCGAGCGACGTGATGAGTCCGATGTTCGGACCTTCCGGCGTCTCGATGGGGCACATGCGGCCGTACTGCGAGTAATGCACGTCGCGGACTTCGAATCCGGCGCGCTCTCTCGTGAGTCCGCCCGGTCCAAGCGCCGACAAACGACGCTTGTGCGTAAGCTCGGCGAGCGGATTCGTCTGATCCATGAACTGCGACAGCTGCGACGATCCGAAGAACGCCTGAATGACCGCCGAAACCGTGCGCGCATTCACGAGGTCGTCGAGCGAGATCTTTTCAGGATCGGTGTTGATCGACATGCGCTCCTTCACGAGGCGCGCCATGCGTGACAGACCAACCGAGAATTGATTCGCGATCAGCTCGCCAACCGAGCGGATGCGCCGGTTCCCAAGGTGATCGATGTCGTCCGTGAACCCGCGTCCTTCGTGAAGCTCGACGAGATAGCGGACGATCGCGATGAAATCCTCACGGGTGAGGACGGTCTCGCTCGCCGGCCGGTTCGTCGCCAGACGCTGATTGATCTTGTAGCGGCCAACGCGGCCGAGGTCGTAGCGCTTCGGCGAGAAGAAGAGTCTCTCCAGCGCCTGTTTCGCGGTCTCGCGATTCGGCGCATCGCCCGGACGGAGCAGCGAGTAGATCTGACGAAGCGCTTCCTCCTCGGTATGGGTCGGATCCTTCGCCAGCGTGTTCTTGATGAGCGCGGACTCGGCGCGACCCGAGGTGACGAACACCTGGACCTTGCCGATCTCGGCCTTTCGCAGCTTCCTGAACAGCGTGTCGGTGAGCTTGTCGCCACATTCGGCGATGACTTCGCCTGAATCGAGGTCCACCGCGTCGCGAGCAATGATGCGCCGCTCCGGGCGCTCTCCGCGCTCGATGGCATCCATCTCGTCGCGCAGATCGATGGTAGTGTACGAAGCGAAGACCTTGATACGGTCGATCTTCAGCCGGCGAAGCCGATTGAAGACCTCTTCGGTGAGCTCGTCGCCTTCCTGCACGAGCAGTTCCGACTGGTCGCGCTCGAGCTGAGTGCGTGCCTTCTTTGTCTTGAGACGAGGAGCGTCGGGATCGACTGCTTCGCCGGCGAGCGTGATGTTCTCGGCGATGATCGCGCCGAGGACTTCGCGCTGATCTGTGCGGCTCTCACGCTTCTTCACGAGGTCGAGCTCACGCTCCGCAAAGAAGAGTCGAAGAATCGCCGAGCTCGTTCCATAGCCGAACGCGCGCAGGAGCGCGGTGGCCGGGAACTTCTTCTTCTTGTCGATGTGGACGTAGATCACGTCGTGGATGTCCACCGTGAACTCCACCCACGATCCGCGGAACGGGATGATGCGCGCGGAGATCAGCCGCTGCCCGTTCGGGTGCGTCGACTCCTCGAACACCACGCCCGGCGAGCGGTGGAGCTGGCTCACGATGACGCGTTCGGCGCCGTTGATCACGAAGGTGCCCAGTTCGGTGAGCAGGGGCAGCTCGCCGAGGTAGACCTCCTTCTCGATGATGTTCCGGGGGCGCTTGACCCCGTTCACATCCTCGTTGATGACGAGCTGCAGCGTCGCCTTGAGCGGCGCCGAGAACGTCATGTCGCGCTCGATGCACTCCTCGACCGAGTATTTCGGCTCGCCGAGAGAATACCGGACGAATTCGAGGGAGAAGTTTTCGTGGACGTCGGAGATCGGGAACAGGTCCTTGAAGACGCGCTCGAGCCCGATGTCCTCGCGGTTCTGCGAGGCGGCGTCGAGCTGCAGCAGCGACTCGAAGGCGCGGGTCTGGATGTCGAGGAGATGCGGCATCGTCATCCCCTGGTCGAGCTTGGCGAAAGAGATCTGTTTCATCAGTTCAGGCATGGATCACCTACAGGCGCAAATAGCCCCGCCCCCGTCTTCCGCGAAATTTTCGCGGCTCCGGGACGGAGCGACTTCAATGTTTCAGTTTCAGTTGTGGTACGTGCGGAGGAGAATCGGGTCATATCGTCGCAGTGAGAGTAACGGCACGGGTCGGCGGAGAGGTTGAGCCCTCAGCCGACCAGCTCAGTTACTTCACTTCGACGGCTGCTCCCTGCTCTTCGAGTTTGGCTTTCATGGCTGCTGCCTCATCCTTCGTCACGCCGGCTTTCACGACGCTCGGCGCGCCATCAACGAGATCCTTCGCTTCCTTCAGGCCCAGGCCGGTCAGCTCGCGCACGACCTTGATGACCTGGATCTTCTTGGCGCCAGCTTCCTTCAAGCGGACTTCGAACTCAGTCTGCTCT
>JALYJX010000262.1 GCA_030775065.1 Gemmatimonadota bacterium
CTCGCGACGGCACCGGCAGTTCTTCGCAGCTTCCGGCTCGACGATGCGCCGAAGAACTCTGAAGTCCCGACCTACAACCTCGGTGACACCGTCACAGTCGGAATCTTTGCCCCGGGCGATCAGGTGAAGGTCACCGGAACGTCGAAGGGCCGCGGCTTCCAGGGCGTCGTGAAGCGGCACGGCTTCCACGGCGGACCGAACACGCACGGCAACACGAAGCATCGGCGGCCGGGCTCGATCGGACCGGGCACCGATCCGTCGCGCGTCATCAAGGGCAAGAAGATGCCGGGTCAATACGGCAACAAGCGGCACACACAGACGCATCTGCGCATCGAGCGCATCGATGCCGAGCGCAACCTGATTTACATCCGCGGCGCAATTGCCGGTCCGACGAACGGCATCGTGCTCGTGAAGAAGCAGGTCTAACGGAAATGGCTGAAACGACGACAATGAACGCCGCGGCGTACAGTGCCGAGGGAACTCAACGCGAAACGGTTGCCCTTCCGTCGGAGCTGTTCGACGGAACGATCAACATGCCGGTGATGCACCAGGCCGTGAAGGCCTACCTCGCAAATCAGCGCCAGGGCAACGCATCCACCAAGACGCGCGGATTCGTCATCGGTGGAAACCAGAAGCCATGGAAGCAGAAGGGAACCGGTCGCGCACGCCAAGGCTCGATTCGCGCGCCTCAGTGGGTCGGCGGTGGAACCGTGTTTGGTCCGCGCCCCCGCAGCTACGCCGAAGCAGTGCCGCGAAAGGTCCGCGCACTTGCCCGGAAGAGTGCTCTGAATGCACGCGCTCGCGAGAACGCGATCATCGTGATCGACTCTCTCGAGTACGATGCTCCGAAGACGTCTCAGCTCGCGGGCCTGCTCCGCACACTCGGTCTCTACGGCAAGAAGGTTCTGATCCTCACCGACGGCGTGAAGCCGAACGTCTACATGAGCGGCCGCAACCTGAGCGACACCACGGTGCTGAACTACCCCGACGTCTCGACGTTTCACATCCTGTTGTCGGAAGTGGTGGTGATCGAATCCTCCGCTCTCGGGCACGATCTCGGCGCAGCGCCCGACGAGAGCGCCGCCGAGGAGCCACGCACCAAGAAGGGCGAGGCAAAATCGCCGGCCAGGTCGGCGGCGAAGTCGGCAAAGAAATCAACGCGCAAGTCGGCTACGAAAACCAAGGGCCGAAAGAGCGCTGCGAAGTCCGCTTCATCGGGTAAGTCGGCACGCAAGACGACGGCAAAGGCGCCAAAGCGCGCCGCAAAAAAGAAGGGGAAGTAAGCAATGGCTTCAGTTCATAGAACGATCGTCCGACCAATCGTCACCGAGCAGTCGTCGGCGGCGTATCAGGAGCGCGGCGAATACACGTTCCGCGTTGCAGGCGACGCCACGAAGACGACCATCCGCGGCGCGATCGAAAAGCTCTTCGGAGTGAAGGTCACGAACGTCTGGACGTCGAACCAGCGAGGTAAGCCGCGTCGCGTCGGTCAGTCGATTGGACGCAGGCCGCACTGGAAAAAAGCGATCGTGAAGCTTCGCCAGGGCGACACCATCGACATCTTCGAGGGTTAGGGGGGGCAATGGGCGTTCGTCAGTTCAAGCCGGTCACAAAGAGCTCGCGTTTCCGCAGCGTCTCCGATTTCGCCGATATCACACGGACGACACCGGAGAAATCGCTTGTCTCGCCGCTCAAGAAGTCGGGCGGCCGCGACAATCACGGGCACATCGCGATGCGCCGCATTGGCGGCGGCCACAAGCGGCAGTACCGGATCATCGATTTCAAGCGCAACAAGCACAACATGCCGGCCGTGGTGCAGCACATCGAGTACGACCCTAACCGCTCGGCGCGCATTGCGCTCGTGCAGTACGAGGACGGCGAGAAGCGCTACATCATCCATCCGAAGGGCCTGAACGTCGGCGACAAGATTGTCTCGGGTCCGGGCTCGGACACGAGAACCGGAAACGCAATTCCGCTGCGCGAGGTTCCGCTTGGAACCGACGTGCACAATGTCGAGCTCAAGCCCGGCAAGGGCGGGCAGGTTGCACGTTCCGCGGGGACTTCTGTCGAGGTTGTCGCCAAGGAAGGCGAGTACGTCACGCTGCGGATGCGCTCGACCGAGATGCGTCTCGTGCACGGAACGTGTCTGGCGACGATTGGCGTCGTTGGCAACGCAGAGCACGAGCTGTTGTCCGCGGGCAAGGCGGGGAAGTCGCGCTGGCTCGGGAAGCGTCCCAAGGTTCGCGGTGAAGTGATGAACCCGGTGGATCATCCGCACGGCGGGCGCACACGCGGCGGGCGCAACGTCGTCAGCCCATGGGGAAAGAAGGAAGGCGTGAAGACACGGCACCACAAGAAAGCTTCGCAGCGCCTGATCGTTCGCGGTCGGAAGCGCGGCAAGGCGACGAAGTAGTCAACCAGGGAATCAGTAAATGGCGAGAAGCGTAAAAAAAGGCCCCTACATCCAGGAAGCGCTGCAGACGAAAGTCGACGCGATGAATTCGTCGAACGCGAAGAAGGTCATCAAGACCTGGGCGCGGTCGAGCACAATCATTCCCGACTTCGTCGGTCACACCTTCGCCGTGCACAACGGCAACAAGTTCATTCCGGTCTACGTGACGGAGAACATGGTCGGCCACAAGCTCGGCGAGTTCTCGCCGACGCGGCTTTTCCGCGGTCACACCGGCGCGAAGGCGGTCGACAAGAAGGCCACCGGCGTTCCGACGGCACCAGCGGCTGCGCCAGCGCCGAGGGCGGGAGCCAAGTAATGGCCGCCAAAGCGAAGGCAGCTTCGAAGAGCGCGGCGAAGAAACCAGCCACGCGCGACGAGGACGATGACGCGACGACTGCTGCCCATCCAGCCGCTCGAAAGACGGCCGCGCGGAAGAGCACGCGTAGCGACGCTCCCGTACTCGCTGATGCGCGCGCGTTCCAGCGCAGCACGCGGCAGTCGCCTTACAAGATGCGTCTCGTGATCGACCAGATTCGTGGCAAGAACGTCAACGACGCGCTCGGTTTGCTCAGGTTCTCGAAGAAGCACGCGGCGAAGCAGATAGAGAAGGTGCTCAACAGCGCTGTGGCGAACGCCGAGTACTCGGCGCGGAAGGACAACGAGTCGCTCGATGTCGACACGCTCTACATCAAGCGGGCAATCGTGAACGAAGGTCCGAAGATCAAGCGGTTCATGCCTGCGGCACAGGGCCGGGCGACACCAATTCAGAAGCGCACGAGCCATGTCGAAATCGTGATCGGCGCGAGGGCGGGAAAGTAATGGGACAGAAGACACATCCGATCGGGTTCAGGCTTGGAATCTCCAAGACATGGAGATCAACCTGGTACGCCAACCGTGATTTCCCCGCGCTGCTGCGTGAGGATGAGCTGCTGCGCGATTATCTCAAGCAGCGGCTTGGTCACGCCGCGATTGCCGACATCCGCATCGAGCGGAAGCCGGGCAAGGTGGTCGTGACGATTCACACCGGGCGTCCGGGCGTGGTGATCGGAAAGAAGGGAACGGAAGTCGATCAGCTTCGCGACGAGCTGGCGCAGATCTCGGGCAAGGAAGTCGGCATCAACGTCGAGGAGATCAAGCGGCCGGAGCTCGATGCACAGCTCGTGGCGGACAACATTGCGAACCAGCTCGCGCAGCGAATCTCATTTCGCCGTGCGATGAAGCGTGCGGTGCAGAGTGCCATGCGCATGGGCGCGGGCGGAATCAAGATCAAGTGTGGCGGACGACTCGGCGGCGCCGAGATCGCGCGTACCGAGGGATACCACGAAGGTCGTGTGCCGCTTCACACTTTGCGTGCTGATATCGATTACGCGACATCCACCGCGAAGACGACGTTCGGCACGATTGGCGTGAAAGTATGGCTGTTCAAAGGAGAAATCGTTGAGGACAGACGCGGGAAGACTTACTCAACTGGTGTCTGACCGGGCCTCGGTAACCGGTCACCGGTAGCCGGGGACCGGTTACCGAAGCCCGATAACAACTAGCACGAACAACTACAAGAAAAGCGATGCTCAGTCCGAAGAGAGTCAAGTTTCGAAAAATGTTCAAAGGGCGCACGAAGGGTCACGCTACGCGCGGGTCGACCGTGGCGTTCGGCGCGTTCGGCCTGCAGGCAGTCGAGCCAGGCTGGGTTTCCAATCGTCAGATCGAAGCGGCACGTGTGGCGCTGACGCGTCACATCAAGCGTGGCGGCAAGGTCTGGATCAGAATCTTCCCCGACAAGCCGATCACGAAGAAGCCGGCGGAAACACGCATGGGAAAGGGAAAGGGATCACCGGAAGGCTGGGTGGCGGTAGTGAAGCCCGGACGCGTGATGTTCGAGCTCGAGGGCGTGACGCCCGAGATTGCGCGGAAGGCGCTCGCGCTGGCAGCCGCGAAGCTCGGCGTGAAGTCGAAGTTCGTGGCCAGAGAGGAGGCGCACACCGATGCTCAGTAAGGACATTCGCGAGATGAGCGAGGCGGATATTCGCACTCGGATCGTCGAGATGGAGGAAGAGAGGTTCCGCCTCAAGTTCCGCGCGGGAACGGAGACGCTGGAAGATCCACTCCGCCTGCGTGTTATTCGCAAGGACATCGCCCGGCTCAATACCGTGCTGCGCGAGAAGATCATCGGGATCGTCGAGGCCGGTACTTCGGCGTCGCTTCCGAAGGCGAGGAGCGCGACGAAGACGCGCGTGAGCCGCCGTACAAGATCGGGCGCGAGTCGCTCGAGCAAGAGGGCATAAAATAGAATGGCCGAGATACAGGAGAACGCTCAGACATTGAACCGCACCTCGCGGAAAACGCGAATCGGGACGGTCGTGAGCGACAAGATGGACAAGACCGTCGTCGTCTCGATCGAGCGTCGCGTGCAGCACCCGGTGTACGGCAAGATGGTGCGCCGGACAAAGCGGCTGAAGGCACACGACGAGAAGAACGACGCGAAGACCGGCGACACCGTGCGGATAATGGAGACGCGACCCCTGTCGAAGGACAAGCGGTGGCGGCTCGTGGAAATCGTCGAGCGCGCGCGCTAGCACACACTGCAGTAGAACCAGGATTCCTCAATGATTCAGCAAGAGTCGGTGGTCAAGGTCGCGGATAACTCGGGCGCAAAGACGGCGCTCGTGATCCGCGTGCTCGGCGGTACCCGCCGGAGGTACGCGGGGCTGGGCGACGTTGTCATCGTCACGGTGAAAAACGCGCTGCCCAACGGGACAGTGAAGAAATCGGAGGTCGCGCGCGGAGTGGTGGTTCGGACGGCGAAGGAGACGCGCCGCAAGGACGGCTCCTACATCCGCTTCGACGAGAACGCGATCGTGATCATCAACGAAACGGGAGAGCCGCGCGCCACCCGCATCTTTGGACCAGTAGCGCGCGAGCTGAGAGAGAAGAAGTACATGAAGATCGTCTCGCTCGCGCCGGAGGTTTTGTAGGATGAGACTGCTCAAGCACCGAAAGACCGCGAAGAAGCGGAACACGACGAGGCACGGGATCAACTCCGAGCGCGTGAAGATGCGCGTGTCGAAGGGCGATACCGTGCGCGTGATGCGGGGCGACGATCGGGGCAAGGAAGGGAAGGTGCTGCGCATCTATCC
>JALYJX010000263.1 GCA_030775065.1 Gemmatimonadota bacterium
ACTCGGCCCCAGCTTCGATTGCAGCCACCGCCCCGAGCGCCAAACCATTGAAGGTGCAGAAGCCCGAACCGGTGTCACGCCGAGCGTGATGAAGACCGCCCGACAATGATCCCGCCGATTCGCCCGATCGCAGTGCAGCCAGCGCCGCAGCGACTGCCCCGCCAGTGGAAGCGACGACCATTGTCCACATTCCAGGATCCCAGGGGAATCCCTGCGACTCCGCCAGAGATCGTGGCTCACCGGTCTCGACCGCCTGGACGTAAGCGGGATCGTGGACAATCGACACCTGCTCGGCGGTCAGTGAACTCGGACTCTGTATCTCGACCCCATCAACGGGATCGCGGACTAAAGACTCGGCAATCCAGCCGGCTTTGCGAGTCGTGTCGAACGAATGGGCTGCACCGACGTAGGACGAGTTGTAGTAGACGGGGACCATTCAGTCGGCGGTTACGGTCGTAAGGGGACAACTAAGTCAACTTAGTTGGTCCCCCTTTGAACTATTCCAAATGCGATCCGCCGAGAAACGCTACTTCTTCTTGCGCTGCCGCGAAATCTTCTCCTCGTACATCGCCTTCCCGCGACGCGCGTTGTAGGCTCGCTGATAGAGATACTTTTCGTCCGCGCTCGAAACGTCTCGGGCTCGATACTTATCCGCCATTGCCGATAGATCTGCCGCCTGCTCGGCAACCACTGCTCCCAGCTCCGGCGCCGCCATGCAGGCCATGTTGACCTCCATCAGGAGATCAGCTGCGCCATCGAAATCTCCCCGGCGTCCACGTTCCCTCGCCTCTTCGCGGGCTCTTGCTGCGTCGAGCAACAGCTGGGTTCGCTCGATCTCGGGCTCGGGCCCTCCAGCGCCATCGAGGCTCGCGGAGACGGGCACACTGATCTCCTGACGCTCAACCCCTCCGCCGGCAGTGAGAACGTCGGCGGTAGCCTTGATGCGTGCGATCTCTCTCGCGCCCTGATCCTGAAGTCCATCGACGAAGAACTCGATCAGCAGGGACTTTGGCTCGCGCGCGTAGAGATCGCCGAGCGTGACGGTAATCCCGTCGGGAGCGCCGTGCGACGGGTAGTTGTTGTGAACGTTGACGAGCTCCACCGATTGCTCGGGCGCGATCTTCACCTCGATATTCTGCGCGGCGAGGCTGAGCAGTCCTTCGATCTCTTCCTCGAAGACACCCGGCGCCTGATCCGGATTCTCGATGTAGTAGCTGTGCCCACCCCCAGCTTCGGCCATTGCCCGGAGGAGATCCTCGTCGTGATCCTCGCCGAAACCGATCGTCGACGTCGTGATTCCGTTCTCGAGTCCATTTGTGCAGAGGCCTACGAGCTGAGGCGGCTTGACGAGGCCCACGTTCGCCAGTCCGTCGGTCATGAGAAGCACGCGATTTATGGCCTTGCCACCGTTCCGGGCCACGAGCTCACGGCCGCGAAGCCAGCCGCCGCTGAGATTGGTCGAGCCACCTGACTCGATGTTTTCGATCTCGGCGGGCAGGTCGCGCTGCGCGTCACCCGTCTGCGGCTCGGCGATGGTGGTCACAACGTCGTCGTACGCCACGACGCTGACCACATCTTCCGGCCGAAGACGGCGGACGAGATCGGCCGCCGCCCGGCGGGCGTAACTGAGCTTGTGGCCACTCATTGAGCCGGAGCGGTCGAGAACCAGCGAGAGGTTGAGAGGAATGCGCTCAGTGGGCGCAGCTGAATCGCCCTCGAACTTGAGGAGCGCGCGGACGACGTAGCCGACGCGGCCGGTTGCGAGGTGGTAATCGAGAACTACGCTGGTTTTCATGGTGTCTCCCTGGTTATGAGAGACATGATAAGAAGAGGGTCTGACAGTGACTCGGTCGGCTAGCCCTACGCTCGGACTAGAGCTCGTCCCCCTCGATCGGCGGTCGGCCGTGCGATCGTACCTTCTTCAAGACGCGCTGGAACTTCTGTCGGTCTCCCCGAGAAGCGCGGTCTTTCAGGTAATCGCTTGTCATCAGCGCTGACATTTTCTCTGCGAGTGCTGTCGAAATCAGCTGATTGATCGAAATGTCTTCCCGCATTGCAAGCTCTCGGGCCTGCTTATGGAGTGACTCCGGTAGCCTGAGACTGATCGTGCTCATCGTGTTTCCTCCTTCGTATGGCTGCGCAGAATGCCCAGGAACTCCCGGGGAGTGACAACGCGGACTCCGAACCGCTCGGAACCGGCAAAGTCCCGGACGTTGTGTGTTACCAGATAATCGGCATTCGATTCAACAGCTAGTTCGAGAACCAGATCGTCGTTGGGATCCCGCAATACCGGTCGCCACAAATAGTAGATCGTTCGGTGGTGTGCAACGCTACAGAGATAGTCGAGTAGATCGTCGATATCCTCGAATGTCAGTCCGAGCTCGCGCGCCAGCCTCTTTGTCACGGCTTCGTATTCAAGAACAAGTGGTACCGAGATGTTGAGCTCGAACTTGCTGCCTACCCCCTCGAGAACGGCAAACGATGCACCCGTTGCAGACCGTAGCCCTGCGATGAGAACACTCGTGTCGAGGACGACGGAATGCATTGGTTGGTATCATATACGATACCACGCAGTCCGGCAAGCCTGATTAGGTTGATGCCACCAAATCCACTTGCGATTATGCCGTATCTGACATACGTTGACTAAACACGACCTCGAGGAATGAATCGTGGACGCACGTAAGCGAAGGCGCATCCGGGCAGCGGGCTGGCGGGTAGGATCGGCCGCGGAGTTTCTCGGTCTGACCCAGGCTGAAGCAGACCTCATTGAAATGAGGGTGGCGCTTGCAACGAAGGTTCGTACCTGGCGCGTGCGCGCCCGCCTCACGCAGAAGGCCCTTGCCCATCGGCTCGAGTCGAGCCAATCGCGTGTTGCGAAGCTCGAGGGGGGCGATCCCAGCGTTTCCCTCGATCTCCTTGTTCGCGCAGCGTTTGCCGCGGGTGCGAGTCGGTTGGAGGTCGCCAAGGCCATTGCGCCGGGCAAGCGGCTGGCCGCGAGTTAGTCGGAGTTTCAGACAGCCTACGACTTGGGATTCTTCTGGGTGGCGAAAGCCCTGAACGCACCGCCGAAAAGGGGCGCTGCGTAGCGAGGGCCGTCCTAAGGTTCTTCGTCCTCTTCAAATTCGATGTCAAGATGCTCGAGTATCCGGGATTCAATCGCGGTTCGGTGAACCTGGTCCGCAATCGTTCCGATTGGCTCCAGCAATCGCAATTTGGAAATGGCGCGAATCTGCTGAACCATTACAATACTCGCCCATTCCGCCGTTACGATGCCCTTCGGAATGACGACCTCAAATGGGTAAACCTTGCGTTTCTTCCCTTCCAGCTTCGTCATGGGCACGACGGTCACCATTTCAAAGGTGCTGTTAAATCCGTCGTTGGAGATGACGACAACGGGCCGTCTCACACCCTTTTGCTCCCGTCCGCCTCCTGGCTCCAGGTCAGCCCAATAGGTGTCCCACCGACGGACCGGGCCGAGGTATGCCATTAGGGGGCGGGCGAAAGACCGTCGGCAAGGGTAGCATCGAAGGCCTGGAGGTCCGCATTCATATCGTGCATGAAGGCCGGATCCCGGGAAGCTTCTTCGTAGGCTGCGTAGATCTTTGCTCGTCGTCGTTCACGAAGCTTGGCGCGAACTGCGTCCTCGACAAAGACATTCGCACTCGCCGCCTCGCCAGTCTCAACGACCGACTTGATTGCTTCAAGAACTGATTCGCTTAGCTGGAGCGTAACCTTCTTGAGTCGGTCGCTCGACGGCGAGCGGCGACGACGAACCGGAGCGGCGATGTTTGGGGAAGCCTTGGCGCGCATGTTAACTCCTGATGCTGAAAACGGGCTTGCGCCTTTAGGTGGATTATATCGTTTCTTTAGCGCGGGCGTCAAGGCTGGTGTTTAATATTGCTTTCTGGCCCGCTTATTAGCCACCTTAACCGGGATTCCGTACCGTGACCAGCCCCGGCGATGCCTATTTGTTGAATAGGAATCACAGCGTGATGCCTATTCCGATTTTAGGCCTCTTACGGGGATAGCGCTGAACCTTAAACCGGCGGCCGGGAATCTTACGGCCTGCTAAGCCTTGCGCACCGGCCCGCGGTATTGGGCGAGTTGCGCGTCGCTGGTGAGCAGCGTGATGCCCTCGGTGAGCGCTTGGGCTAACAGCAGGCGGTCGAAGGGATCTTTGTGAAGGGGCGCCAGGTCGTCGATGTTCACCGCGTGCTGGCTGGTGACAGGCAGCTCGGCGTACCCGTTGTCGAGCAGGCCGCGGCGCAGCAAGCGAGGCTCGACGCGGAAGTCTTCACGCCCGAGGGAGTTCTTGATGGCGATCTCCCAGAGGCTCGCTGCACTGAAGAGAAGCTCGTTCTTCGGGTTGTTGATCTGTTTGCGCGCTGTCGCCGAAAGCCGCTCGGGCTGGCCGGCGGCCCACAGCAGGAGCTGGGTGTCGAGCAGGAGCTTCACACCTCGGCACCGAAGAGGGCGGCGATCTCGCTCTCGCCCATGCGGTCGAAGTCATCGGGTACGGCGATCTCGCCCGTCAGAAAGCCCAGTCGTTGCGGCGTTGTGGGGGCATCCAGCGCCGCCACTTTTACCAGGGGCTTGCCCGCCTTGGCGATGACGAACGCTTCGCCCTTGACGGCCCGGGCGATCAGCTTGGAGAGCTGCGTTTTTGCTTCGTGAATGTTGACGGTGACCATGGCGTTTTGTAGAACTAAGTTAACAGAACTAAGTCTACGAGATTGGCCCAGCCGCGTCAATCCGAAGCGTCTCTCTTCGACCGAACCTTGAGTATTTGCATCAGACGCTACCGTTTCGCGCGGCTTTCCTGGATCTGGAACGCCCGAGCGAGTGCGTTCGCCTCGGCCGATCGGTAACTCCAGCGAATATCAGCGCTGGGAAATGCTCGGCGAGCCGAAGTAAGCGCAGCGCTGGGCCGTCCGGTTCTCGACGGTGGGCTTCCCAGGCCTGCACTAATTTGGGACTGACATTCAAGCAGTGGGCAAAGACTGCTTGTGACGCATTCAAGCGCTTCCTCAACCGCTTCACTTCAACGGGATTCATTGGTTCCGGAGGCTCGGAAAGGATTACGGTTCGAAGCTCCCGCTTGCCACGTGCATGCTCCAGCGCCTCCGTCGCGGATTCCATCAATTCAATAAAGAGAGAATCCTTCATGTCGCTCCGACAGTGAGGCGATAACAGCTATACCCTGACCGATCATATATGCTACGGTGTAGTATACTACATTGTAGCATGGCACATCAAGGTTCAATTATCGGACTCATTGGTTTCACCTGTTGGCGCAGGTTGGTCCACCGGTAGGGCGAGGCCGCATACGCGGTAGCTGAATGATGGTACCCGCAATGTTCGGGTGTTATCATTATACGCCACTGGCGTAGTAGTACGTTGTGCGATTCATCGAAATGCCAGTGTTCACTCGTACGGTGCAGCGGCATCTAACCGATGACGCCTACCGGGCACTACAGCTCGCACTCGTGCTGAGGCCGGAGCAGGGAGCGATTATTCGGGGTGCGGCCGGCGTTCGTAAAATGCGATGGGCTTCGAGCGGCAGAGGACAGAGAGG
>JALYJX010000264.1 GCA_030775065.1 Gemmatimonadota bacterium
TTCCTATTGCGAATCTCTGCCCGGTCGAGAGCCGCCCAAGATCTATTCGCGCTTCGTCCGCATTGAGAAGGGCACGCACAGCCTTCCCCAGTTTCAACGGCGTGCCCAGCGTCCGCGCAATGACGTTTCCGGTCCCACCCGGGAGAATCCCAACCGGTGGACCGGTGTCCGCGAGCGCACTCACGACCTCGATTGCCGTGCCGTCTCCACCCAGCGTAAACACCGCGTCGTATGCAGAGCCGTAGTCGGCGGCCAGTATTGCTCCATGACCGGCCGATTCGGTGGCGCGCGTGTCGCATCGCACACCAGCTTCGGCGAACGCCCGCTCCGCCTTCGGCCGCGCGCGGGCGCCCCGCCGCGAAGCCGGGTTCACTATCAAAAGCACTCGGCGGATTACAATCGGCATGACGGGGTAATTAACCCCGTCGAGTCACTCCCGCCAACGCACCATCCCGGCGATTTCGTGTATTAGAAAGGATGTGCATGTCCAGCCCACCCCAGTATTTTCCTACATGATGTTCAAGAGCGCTCTCGTTGCGTTGTTCGCACTCGCGATCCCCGCCGCTTCGCCGGCAAAGCCTGCCGCGCTAACCGGACTCTACGTCGCGAAGCAGCTCAACTACCACAAGCTGCCGAGGATCGAGCGCGTGCCTTCACAGGACGGGTGGGAGCACTGGTTCAAGCTCGAGCAGGCGATGATCACGCTGCGCCCCGACGGACGATTCATTGCATCGTTCAAGTACTACCGGCAGCATGTGAAGCCGCGCGCCGCTGTGAGACCCGGGCCGATGCTGAACGAATCCTACAAGGGCAAGTATTCGGTGAAGGGAACGCAGATCACGTTGCTCGCCGACAAGACGAAGCAGCACAAGGGCATGAAGCCGAAGCCGGTTTTCGGCACCCTCACCGGCACTCAGCTGGTGGTTCCGTACATCGTGGCGGAGGGGCAGAGCAAGCATCCGCTGCGATTGGAGCTGCGCAAGGAAGGGAACTGGTAATCACGAATCAACTCGCGGGCACGTTTCTGTGGAAAACATTCTGGCCCGCAGTTTGATACTTTTATTCTCGGCGCCGCACCGCTCCTGAACTTTTTCCTTGGGCCCTTGTGCCAGGAAGGATTCTGGAGTTGTGCGGCGCGCCAGCATTTGAACCGATGTCCGGTGTCCGGTAGCCGGTGTCCGGTAGCAGATGACCGGTGACCGGTTACCGAATATTGGAAATAAGCATCCCCACAGATGACCAGCGCACCTCAGAACCTCGCGGCACGCGCTACCCGTTACGGTCGACTGGTGTGATTGATCTTCCGGATGTAGCGGTCGGCGTCTCGGTCGACTTCGGATCCTACACCGCGATACGCGCCGCGCAGGTCGCTGAGCGACCGGACTGGAATGAATCGGAGCTGCCCGTTGTACACGATGACCTGAAGCTTCTGTCCCGGCCGGATGTGCAAGGATTCGCGGGCAGCTCGCGGAATTACCACCTGGAATTTGGGCGACACAGTAACGCTAGACATATTGACCTCGATCGATTCGCAATCTCGTATGACAACTCTATGCGAGGGGCGGCATCGCGCAATTGCGAAGACTCGGTAACCGGTCTCCGGTCGCTGCTACCCGGTGGCCGAGGCCCGAGAAAACCATTCGCTGCATGCCTGGCGGTTCTCGGAACTCGTAGTTCTCGGGCCTCGGTTACCGGTCATCGGTTACCGGGGACCGGTTACCGGTAGTTGACTACAGTTTTTTTACACACTTCGTACTGACCAGCGCAGTAACTCGGGGCCAATATTCATTCTCGAGCACGCACAACTGACAACCGTACTCATGACAAACCGCAGGGACTTCCTCAAGAAGGGCGGCATTGTCGCCGGCGCAATTGCGGCTGAGGCCGCGCTGCGCAAGGCGAACGCGATGCCCTATGTGCTCGAGCGGCCACTCGCGCCCGCACCCTCGACGCCCGTCATGGACGCCGCCACTCGCGAGCTCATGATGGAAGCGCTCAACGCATCGAAGATGGCGGGCGCCGATTACGCCGACGTCCGCATCGGCCGCTACCGCCGGAATTTCGTCCAGACCCGAGAGCAGCAGATCGTAAATGTCGCCGACACCGACTCCATGGGTTGCGGTGTCCGCGCGCTCGTTGACGGAACGTGGGGATTCGCCGCAACGCGAACACTCACCAGGGACGGGGTCGCCTCAGCGGCGAAGAAAGCGGTCTCCGTCGCAAAAGCGACCCGCCTCGGGCGCGACAAGCCCGTCGAGCTCGCCCCCGCACCGCCGAACAAGGACGTCGCCTGGCAGAACGCCTTCACCATCGATCCTTGGACAATACCCATCGAGCAGAAGGCCGACCTCCTCTTCAAGGCGAACGCCGCGGCCATGAAGGCGCAGAACGTCAAGTTCGTCTTCAGCGCGATGCACTTCCGCAAAGAGGAGCGCAACTACGCCAATACCGATGGCTCGGTCGTCACCCAGAGGATCATCCAGAGCTGGGTGCCGATGCAGATTACTGCCGTCGCGCCCGGCGCGTCGGATTTCCAGAATCGCGGCCGCGTCGCGCCGCCGATGGGACGCGGCTACGAATACGTCCAGTCGCTGGACATCGTCGGCAACGCCGCCAAGTGGGGAGAGGAAGCGTCGCAGAAGCTCAAGGCCAAGCCGGTTGACGTCGGCCGCTACGACCTCGTGCTCCACCCGAGCCACCTCTGGCTCACGATTCACGAATCCATTGGCCACCCAACCGAGCTCGACCGCGCCTACGGCTACGAGGCCAACTACGCCGGCACGAGCTTCGTCGCGCCCCCCGAAAAAGTACTCGGCAAGCTCAAGTACGGTCCCGAGTTCATGAACGTGCAGGGCGACCGGTCGCAGGAGGGCGGACTCTCCACCATCGGCTACGACGACGAAGGCGTGAAGCCCGAAAACTTCCTGATTATCAAGAACGGAATCTTCAACGACTACCAGACCACGCGCGAGCAGGCCAACTGGCTCAAGTGGTGGTACGACTCGCAGGGCCGGCCGACGCAGTCGCACGGCTGCTCGTTCGGCGACTCATGGTCGAGCATCCAGTTCCAGCGGATGCCGAACGTGTCGCTTCTCCCGGGCGAGAAGGAGCAGAGCTTCGAGGACATCATCGCCGCCACCGACAAGGGAATTGCCATCATCGGCGACGGCTCCTTCTCGATCGATCAGCAGCGTTACAACGCCCAGTTCGGCGGACAGGTCTTCTACGAGATCAAGGGCGGAAAGATCGTCGGCATGCTGAAGGACGTCGCATACCAGATGCGCACTCCCGACTTCTGGAATTCGATGGACATGATCGGCGGGAAGAAGAGCTACAATCTCTGGGGCAACTTCCTCGACGGCAAGGGACAGCCGAACCAGATCAACAACGCCGTCGGTCACGGCGCGGTTCCGGCGCGGTTCCGCAACATCAACGTCATCAACACCGGAAGGAAAACATGAGCGCGCCAAAGCGATTGATTCGAGCCGACCTGGGCGTGGAGGATGGGGTTCTTGGCGGGCCCGACTCACAGACGCTGATCGGCCGCATCCTGAAGATGTCGACCGCAGACTCCGCCAGCGTGTTCGTTGACAGCAACGTCACCAACAACCTGCGCTTTGCGGCGAACCAGGTCTCCACCGCTGGAAGCGTCAGCGACTTGGACATTCAGGTGACCAGCAACTTCGGTCCGAAGCACGCAACCGTTGTCACCAATAACACGAGCGACGAGGCGCTGCTGGCGACCGTCAAGCAGTCCGAGGCGCTGGCCAAGCTGGCGCCCGACGACCCCGAGGCAATGCCCGATCTCGGGCCGCAGAGCATCAAGACCGTCAACGCGTGGTTCCCGGACAGTGCTGCCCTCAGCGCCGCCGATTTGATCAAGGCGGGCCTCACTGCACTCGAGCCGGCGCGGCAGGCGAAGGACCTCAACGTCGCCGGTTACCTGGTGGTGGACCAGGCCTCATCCTCGCTCGGAAACAGCAAGGGACTGTTCGCATATCACCGCTCGACAAACGCCAACTACACGGTCACCGCCCGCACCGCCGATGGAACGGGATCGGGCTGGGCCGGCGCCGAGCATCCCGACTGGAGCCAGCTCAAAGTCGGCCAGGTGAGCGCGCGGGCCATCGAGAAGGCGAGACTGTCGCGCAATCCGGTGGCGATCGAGCCGGGCCGCTACACGGTGATCATGGAGCCGCAGGCGGTGGGCGATCTCGTCCAGCTCATCGGGTTCTACGCCTCCGCCCGAAGGTCAGACGAAGGCCGCAGTCCGTTCACCAAACCCGGTGGAGGGAACAAGATCGGCGAGAAGATCATGGATCCGCGCGTCAGTCTGATTGCCGATCCGTTCGACCCGATGATTCTGTCACAGCCGTGGGATGACGACGGTTTTCCACTTGGCCGCCAGGTTTTCGTGGACAAGGGCATCCTCAAGGAGCTCTACTACTCACGCTTCTGGGCGAAGAAGCAGGGGAAACAGCCAACCGGCGATCCGACGTCGTTCATCATGACGGGCGGCACGGCGTCGGTGGACGACATGATCAAGTCCACGCAGCGTGGAGTGCTCGTCACCCGCCTATGGTATCTGCGGGAAGTCGATCCGCGGACGATCCTGTACACGGGGCTCACGCGCGACGGAACGTTCCTGATCGAGAACGGAATGATCTCGAAGGCGGTGAAGAACTTCCGGTTCAACGATTCACCACTGTTCATGCTGAACAACCTCGAGGCGATCGGACGTCCCGTGCGACTCGCGGGAACGGAATTTGGCGGAGCCGTCGTCGTGCCGCCGATCAAGGTGAAGGACTTCACGTTCACGAGCTTGTCGGACGCGGTGTAGGCTCACCTCAAGGTCGCGAGCGATGATTCTGTGGCAGGCGCACAGGTCCGGCCTACAACAACGGAGAGGAGATGGCGATCGACACTGGAGTTCTCATGGGGCGGGATAATCCTCGACTGCGGGAAACCGGGATTGCGCTGGTCAGGATCATCCTCGGCGTCGTGTTTTTTGCGCACGGCTACCTCAAATTTTTCAAGATGGGGATGGACGGCGCCGTCGGCTTTTTCACCAGTCTGGGAATTCCGTTTCCCGCGCTTGCCGCCTGGGGTGTGACGCTGCTCGAGATGATCGGTGGAATCGCACTCATACTCGGCATTTTCACGCCGGTGATCGCGGTCCTGTTCGCGATCGACATGGCCGGCGCGATCTTTTTTGCGAAGCGTGGCCAGGGCTTTTTCGCACCGAAGGGCTATGAGTTCGAGCTGACGCTACTCGTCGCGTCGGTCGCTCTCGCCCTTACCGGACCAGGTGCCTTCTCCCTGAAGAATGTGTTTCGCCGCCGACCTCAGACGCGCGCGTCGAACGCCATCAAGTGACCCTCTCGCGCGTAATCCAGGATCAGGCCGTCGCATGTAATCAAAACCCCGTTTCGCCGCCGCGCCTCGCTGACGATGAACCGGTCTGCAGGATCCTTGTGCGGCCGTCCGTCGTTCTTTCGAACCCATTCGG
>JALYJX010000265.1 GCA_030775065.1 Gemmatimonadota bacterium
CCGTTGACCGTTGCCCGTTGACCGTTGCCCGTTGACCGTTGCCCGTTGACCGTTGCCCCTTGCCCTCCCGGCTCCCCGCCGCCCGCTGCCCACTTCCCGTTCCCGGTCGTGATAACTTTCGGGCAGTCACACCCATCTCTTTCATGGCAATTCTTCCTCTTCGAAAACTTGGTGAGCGCCCCGACAGTACTCTCGAGCGGGAGTGGATCGAGCAGCTGAGCGAGCGCCTCGCCGATCCTGCCGCCGATCGTGCGCTTCTCTGCCGGCAGACGTTGTGCGAGATCGCCTACCCCGAATTCGCAAATGACTGGGAGACTGCGATCGCGGATCCAAAGCTCCCACTTGCAACGCGGCTCGCCCTCGACGCGCTCGACCCGCGCAACATCACGCTCGAGCCCGAGTACTACGCCGAATGCGACGACGAGAAGTTCCAGCGGGTGAAGCCGCTCCTGTGGCTCTGGTACTCATTCGACCGCACGGTCCTCGGGGGACAGAACGTCCAGCTGGGAGTCGACCTCAGGCGGGTGCTGGCGCAGCACATCTTCAAGCGCTGCGGAGAGAACTTCAAGGCGTTCCAGCACGTGGAATTCTCTTTCGGATACAACTTGGAGGTGGGCGACAACGTTGTGATTCACCGCCATGTACTGCTCGACGACCGCGGCGGGATCGTGATGGGAAATCGCGTGTCGGTGAGTGATTACGCGAACATCTACAGCCATACGCACAGCATCGTCGACCAGAAGGACGTGACGGACGCGACCACGCGCCTCGACGACGGCGTACGCATCACTTATCACGCAACGGTGCTTGCGGGAGTTCATGTAGGAGAGGAAGCGATGGTCGGTGCAGTGGCGGTGGCAACGAAGGACGTCAGGCCCTACCACGTGTACGTCGGCATTCCGGCGAAGAGCGTGCGCGTCAAGCCAAACGCGCCCGAGAGTGCGACGAAGCTGACTTCGATCAGAGAGCGTCGATCGAGCTAAATCCCGTCACGCCCTCACCGTCCAAAAGAGCGGCCTGGCGACTCCAGCCGGACTGATCAGTAGACGCGGAGCACGTCTTCAACCGGTCCCGCATCGCCGCTGCCGAGTAGGTGCCTCACGTCCCCAAGCGCCTGACGCTCACGCGGCCAGATAAAGCGTGACTGTGCGTCCTCGAACGAGAGCCACTCATGGTTCTGGTGCTCGGCGCCCAGCATCACTTCGCCCGGCTCAGCGACAAATGCAGCAAACACGACGGCGAGCTGAATGGTCTGCATCGTGTGCAGGTAGAAAGGTTGGACGGTAACGTTGTAGAGGCGCTCGACCTCCAGGCCGGTTTCCTCCTTCACTTCGCGCATCGCGGCAGCCTCCGGACGCTCGTGGCCTTCGATGCGCCCGTGCACCGTCTCCCACGCCCCCGGACACCGCGTGTCGAGCGCTCGCTGCACCGCGAGCACCCGCCACCCCTCTGCCAGCGGACGAATGACGTAGATGTCCACCACACCCGGCCGCACCGCTGTCACTGAATCGCTTCGCGCTGGGAGACGTGCGTAATCATGGGCTGAATCATACAGCGACATCCCGGCGCTGGGAGTGTCGAAGAGCGCCCACATGTCGGTTCCACTCGCCTCGGCTGCGGACTGCGGCGCGATCTCCTGCTCGAGCACGCGGGTCAGCTCGTCGCCGCTGGTTTCACCAGCCAGGAGCCGAGTGACTCCGGAATCCCATAACGACCGGGAACCCTCGCGTCGGCACGCGGCGATGAGTGTCTCGAGCGATGCGTTCTGGGCGATCGCACGCTCGAGCTCAGTGTCTGCAATCACGATCTCAGTCACCGCGAGCCGTCCTTGGTAGCCGGACAACGAACACCTGACACATCCCACCGGCACGTAGACCATTGAATCGGCGGGGACCGAAGCGCGCAACCGAGGCGGCGCGCCTGCATTCGCGACCACCCTGCAATCGCTGCAAAGCCGACGGATGAGTCGCTGCGCCACAATGCCCTTGAGAGCGCCGGCCAGCTTGGCGCTTTCTATTCCGAGATCGCTGAGGCGCGTGATGGAGCTGCACGCGTCGTTCGTGTGCAGTGTCGCGAACACGAGGTGACCGGTGAGCGCCGCCTGGATTGCTATGGCAGCGGTCTCCCGGTCGCGAATCTCACCGATCAGAACGACATCCGGGTCCTGTCTCAGTATCGAGCGAAGAGCGGAAGCAAACGTGAGACCCGCTTTCTCGTTTATCTGAACCTGAACGATGCCGGGAATCCGGTACTCCACCGGATCTTCAACGGTGATGACGTTGACACCCCGGCGCTGAATCTCGAGCAATGCCGCATAGAGCGTCGTCGTCTTTCCCGAGCCGGTTGGCCCGGTAACCAGGACCAGACCCTCGCGGACTTCCAGCAGGCGGCGCATTCGCGGGGCGTCTACTTCGTCGAGTCCCAGTCCTTCGAGCGACCTGACCGCCGACCGCGTGTCGAGTATTCTGATCACGACCTTCTCGCCGTGCGAAGCTGGAAGCGTGGAAACGCGAAGGTCGACGCGCGCTCCGTCCACAGTGACAGTGGCGTGGCCGCCCTGCGGGCGCAGGCGGTCAGCGATATCCATCCGCGCCATGATCTTCACACGCGAGACAAGAGGCAGCCCTACGGATTTGGGAAGCACCATGACGTCACGAAGCAATCCATCGAAACGGTAGCGCACTGCGACTCCCTGCTCCGCCGGCTCCAGATGAATGTCGCTCGCCCGCTCGGCGATGCCTCCCGTGACTATGCGATCAACGAGGCGCACAACGGGCTCGGCCGACTGCACATGCTCGGTGCTGCTCGTAGCGCTGTTGCCCTCGGACGGCGTCTCCGCCGACTGTTGGTCGCGGGGCAGCGACCAGCGGTACAGGCGGCGAGACTTCGCGTACGCTTCATCGATTCCTTCGGCAATTGCGAGCGGAGGCGCGAGCGACATTCCAACGGCGCGTCCCGACCAGAATCCGAGAGTCCGCTCGCAGTCGGCGTCGTACGGATTGGCCGTCGCGATCTCGAGCCTTGATGCGGAAACGTCGAGCGGGAGAATCCCGAAACGGCGGGCAAGGCTTTCGGGGACGATCTCGATCGCGGAGGGATTGGCGAAGAGATCGTCCGCGATTGGAGTGTGGGCGCGCCGGGAAACGATCGACAACAGGCGCTCGTCGCTGATCGCGCCTGTTGTGACGGCGGCTTCCCAGCAGCTGTCGGTTACCGCACTCTCGATTGCGGCGACAGCATCCGCGGCAAGAAACTCCTGCAGGATCGGGAGAAGCCAGACGTCGCGAGGCGGACTAGCGGTTGCGGTCATGTTCGATTGGCGAGGATCACACGAACAATCCTGCGTCAGTCGCGCGACTTCAGGACACCACTACCTCGCGACTGTCACCAATCTTCTGCAGAGACTGTTTTTTCTCCGTTGCCCGTTGCCCGTTGCCCGTACCTGTTGGCTGTCACGCGGTAGCCGTCACCCGTTAGCCGTCGCCCGTTGACTGTCCCGCGTTGCCAGAGCCCCGTTCCGTTTTCCGCTACCTGGCTCAACGCGGGCAACGGGCAGCAGGTAACGGCCCAACGGGTATCGGCCAACGGACAACGGCCAACGGGTACGGGTAACGGGTAACGGGTATCGGGTCTTAAAGGATGCTCCAGAACTCCCGTCCAGCGTCGACGGAGAAAGTCCATCGCCCGTCACGAAGCCCGCGCGCGACGTCGATTCGCAGAACATCGAACACCGTGAGCGCGCCGATTCCGATTGAAGGAAACCAGCCGTTCCGAAGTGAGAGCAGCGCGATAGGCGGGCTGGATGCATGCGGATCGACAACTGAGAGCTCAGGGACCTCGCGCACCAATGTGCGACCGTCGATCCAGACAGTGCTCACAAACGGTGCGAGTGTGATGCTTGCGGGAGTACGACCGTAGCGCCCGAGCTTGAAGGAAGGAAACGGCGCAGGGAATCGAATCTCCACCCGTTGAAACGCTCCGCGCCTTCCGACAAACTGGTGAAAATCATACCCCGGGCCGGTGGTCGGCCCGCCGAGAAAGACAAGGTGCTGCGGAGGGAGCGCGTCTTCGCCGAACGCAGCCGCAATCAATGTGTGGGCTACGAAGCGATTGCTTCCGAAAGGGCGCTCGAAGCTTGCTCGCGCCGAGAGGCGAAACATGTTGCGATAGTCGGCGGAATCAGATGCCTTGTAGCCAGCGGCGTCAGCCTTCAGGCCAAGCTGCGCTTCGATTCCGCCGACTGTCAGCCAGGTGGGGCGCTGGAAGCTCAGGTCGAGCCGCCGCTCGCGCAGGTCCCACGCGAGGAAAGTCGGCTCGTAGCGGCCGGAAGCCGGCTTCGCGTGAATGGAGAGCGGCGCGGTGCGCTCCACTGCGCCTCTCAAAGTCACGTTCCAACCGTTGATCGCTCCGGTTTGCGCCTGGAGCGCAAAACCGCGCACGCCGAACGGATCGGTGTAGTCGCTACCGAACTCCTGTGCGGCAATGCTGTTCTTTACGAGCGAAGTCTCCATTTGATCGCTCGCGTCGCGGTGCTCACGATACGCGGAGATGCTCGCGCCGGCTCCGCTCGCCCGGCGAAATCCGATTTCTCCAAGGCCTTTGAGCCCGCGGTCGTCGAGCCCGTAACGGGCGCGTCCCGTCACTGAGACTCCCGACCCCAGCCGCCGCGTCAGGCCCGCTCCAATCGCGAGCCCTTCAACGCGATTCACCCGAAGAACGTCAGATGCGCTTCTCGCCGAGAGCGAGAGATTGCGGCTTCTAGCGAGCGCCTGGGCGCGAACGAGTGCCCGCGCCTCCTCCTGGACTTTTGCGACGTCGGCGTCCGTCACCGCACGAACGTCTGGCGGGAGCGAATCCAGAATCTGTCCGATGAACGGAGTCTGCCGAGCTCGTCCCGTCGGTGCCAGCTGAATCTCCGGGCCGGCGAAAAGCCCCTGCGGTAATGGAACGTTCACCTGGTAACAGCAGATCTCCCAGCGTCCACGGATTATTCCACGCGCGGGGTACTCCAGCCACGTGCCGGTACGGCGGATCTCTATCTCCTGGCGGCGCGGCAGCCAGAATCCGTCGATCAAACCGTTCTCGAGGACTACGCTCACATCCTCGAGATCCTTGTCGATCAACGCGGCGCGTGTAAAGCTCAACGCCATCCGCACCACTTCTCCGCTTTCCCTGTCGATATAGACAGCGCCCACCGCGCGAGGCGCGCGCTCGTTCTTCGGCCGCACGCGAACCTCGTACACGTCGAGTGCCCGCGGTCCGAGCTGAATCCGAAGCGAGTCCCGGACGGCGAAATCGTATTCCGTGAGTCCGGCGGCGGAGAGCGGATGGGGCACGTCGCGCACTTCGTCGCCTTCGCCGAGACGGATGATGCTCGGGAAATTGTTCTGCACTATGCCGAGGTGATCGCGGTGATAGCTGATATCGGTGGGAAGGAGCAGCGTGTCCCGTCGCCCGACTATCCACTGCTTGCTGAGGTTGGGCGCCTGCCAATACACCTCCAGTG
>JALYJX010000266.1 GCA_030775065.1 Gemmatimonadota bacterium
GGCGAACTGCTGTCCGGCGAGGTGCAGCAGATCGAGCGCGGCAAGCTGGTCGTCATGCTCAACAAGTTCCGCGAGGCGGAAGCGATCATTCCGTACCGCGAGCAGAATCATCGCGAGCATTTCCACCAGGGCGATCCCCTGCGCGCGGTTCTCAAGCGAGTCGAGGAGACACCCAAGGGCCCGCGCCTGATGCTGAGCCGCGGCGATCCGATGTTCGTCAAGGCGCTGTTCAAGCTGGAGGTTCCGGAGATTCAGCAGGGCATCGTCGAGATTCGCGCCGCAGCGCGCGAGGTCGGCAACCGCACCAAGATCGCCGTCTTCTCCCGCGACGACTCGGTCGATCCCGTTGGCGCTTGCGTCGGGCTCAAGGGCTCGCGAGTGCAGGCCGTCGTCAATGAGCTCGGAGGCGAGCGCATCGACATCGTACCGTGGTCCGCCGATCCCGAGCGGTTTGCGAAGCTCGCTCTGGCTCCAGCCCGTGTGGCTCGTGTCTTCAGCGACCCGGCGACGAAGACGATTCAGGCCGTAGTCGACGAGGATCAGCTGTCGCTGGCAATCGGCCGCAATGGACAGAACGTCAGGCTCGCGTCGGAGCTCACAGAGTGGAAGATCGAGCTGTACTCGAGTCGGGAGTGGATGGAGCGCGGAGCGGACACTCAGATCTTCGCCCCGCTGCCTGGAGCGGTCGAGGCCGTCGTCAATCCCCGCCTGTCGGAGATCGAAGGTCTGGAGCCGGCGACGGTCGCGGTTCTCGAGGAGGCCGGATACCGGACGCTGGACGACATCATCGATCTCGAGCGCGAGGATTTTCTCCGCCTTGCGGGAATCGCGCCTGAGGACGCCGATCGCCTGATGACGATCATCGATGAGCTGACGACCGAAGAAGGTAGTGACCCGCAGCCGGTCGAAGCGGCTGGTGCGGCCGCTGAGAGCGAGACTTCGGAGGTGGCGGTCGCCGCGGGCGAGTCATCCTCCCCGACACCCGCTGGAGAAACCGGCGATGCGGTGTCGGCGGGTGACGGGGCGGCTCCAGTCGTTCCTGCCGCGAAGACTTCGGGCAAGGTCAAGTAAAGGGCGAGTGATGGATGCAGCGGCGCGTCGAAAAGTGCTTGGACTTGTCGGGCTTGGGATTCGTGCGCGGCGTGCCGTGGTAGGGGTGCAGCAGGTGCGTGATGCGGCGCGACGGGGCAAGCTGAAACTGGCGCTTGTTGCGAGCGACGCTTCGAGGAATAGTATGGATAAGGTTGTACCGCTCCTCACAGCGAGGAGCGTGACAATTTTGCGGGGATTCAGCTCGGAAGAGCTCGCCGCGTGCTGTGGGCGCGAATCGGTCTCCGTGCTGGGTGTGCTCGATGCGGGATTGGCGCGCGGGATTCGTGAAGCCGCGCCCGAGTCGGTGATGAGTGGTGCCGGTGGCAGCGACAAGCCACCGGTCGTGAGGAATCAAGGAGGCAGGGTTTGAGCAAGCTTCGGGTTAACGACATGGCGGGTGAATTCGGCATATCTGTCGACGAGGTGGTCACACTCCTTCGTCAGATGGACGTGCCGGTTCGCACGCATGTGAGTCCACTGACGGACGACCAGGTCGCGCGAATCCGCGCGCGCTGGGAGCGTGAGAAGCGCGCGCGCGCGACAGCGCCGCCCGCTGCACCCTCACGCCGCCGCCGTGGTGCCGCACCTGTGGCCGAAGCACCGCCGCCAGTCGTCGAAGCACCGGCCGAGCCGCCAACACGCCGCCGGCGCCGGGTCGTCGAGGCTCCCACTGCTCCAGTGGAGCCGGTAACGGATCAAGCGGTTCCGGCGGAGCCGCCTCTTCCCGGATCGGGCATCATCGACAAGGCCGCGAAAGCGAGAGAGGCGGCAAAAGCCGCAGCTGCGCCAGAGCCGGCCGTCGTCGAGCGCGCGGATGTGAGTGGAGATGCTGGAGAAGCTGAACCCGCATCGAACGGTGCTGCGGCGTCGCCGCCCAGATCGGCACCGCCGCCGGCATCGCAGCCAGCCGCAGCACCGACCCAGTCGCAGCCGCCGCAAGCCCCCGGCCCGTCGACAGCAGGCGCTGGAGCCACGGAACGCCAACGTCCTCGCCCGGTGGTACCGGGAGCGCCACGTCCGCGTCCAGTCGCAACCGGAACGCCGTTCACTCCGCCGCGCCCCGTCGCATCCGCGGCACCGGGCGCAAGCACCGGTTTTCCCGGCGCGCGCAGAGACGATCGCGGGATGCGTCCCGACGACCGGGGCGGTCGCCGCGGCAAGAAAGGCAAGCGCGGGTCGGTCGATCAGGAAGCAGTGTCGTCGAGCATCTCGCGCACCATGTCGGCGTTGCGTGGCCCGGCAGCTGTCCGCCGGCCCGGCCAGCGTCGAGGGGACGAGGCGATCTATCGCGAGGAGCTGGAAGCCGAGCGAATAGCAGCGGTCGAGCGCGAGAAGAAGACGGTTCGCGTCAATGAATTCATCACTGTGAGCGAGCTCGCCGGAATCCTGAAGGTGCCGGCAACCCAGATCGTCGGATTTGCTTTCAAGAATCTGGGTCTGATGATCACGATCAATCAGCGTCTCGATTTCGATCAGATCGAGCTCATTGCGGGCGAGTTCGGCTTCCAGGCCGTGCGCGAGGAGGAGTACGCCGCGGGTCTCGAGGAAGTCGAGACTGTCGAAGCCCCGGAGGATCTCAAGCCCCGGCCGCCAGTCGTCACGATCATGGGACACGTCGATCACGGAAAGACCTCGCTGCTCGACTATGTTCGCAAGGCAAATGTCGTGGCGGGTGAGTCAGGCGGAATAACGCAGCACATCGGTGCGTATCACGTCACGCTCGCGAACAACAAGCACATCACGTTCCTCGATACGCCGGGTCACGAAGCGTTCACGGCGATGCGCGCGCGCGGAGCGCAGGTCACTGACATCGTCGTGCTTGTCGTTGCGGCCGACGATCAGGTGATGCCGCAGACGATCGAGGCTATCTCGCACGCCAAGAACGCAGGCGTTCCGATGATCGTCGCGATCAACAAGATCGACCTGCCCTCGGCGAATGCGGGCAAGGTGAAGCAGGACCTGCTGCAGCACGGTGTCGTTCTCGAGGAGTTTGGCGGAACGACTCTCTCATCCGAGATCTCGGCAAAGAAAGGAACGAATGTTGAGCAGCTGCTCGACCAGATTCTGCTCCAGGCTGAAATTCTCGATTTGAAAGCCAACCCCGACAAGCGAGCGACCGGCGCGGTTGTCGAGGCGCAGCTCGATCCGGGCAAGGGACCGGTTGCAACGGTTCTCGTTCAGGGCGGCACGCTGCATGTCGGCGATGATTTCATCTGCGGCATGTACTCGGGGCGCGTCCGCGCGCTGCTCGACGAGCGCGGCAAGATCGTGAAGGAAGCCGGCCCGGCAATTCCGGTTCAGATTCTTGGAATTGGCGGAGTGCCGATGGCGGGCGACCAGTTTGTCGTCGTGGAAGATGCGATGGAGTCGCGCGAGATTGCTCAGCGTCGTCAGCGTCTCGACCGCGAGGCCAAGAGTCGGCGCACCTCGAAGAGCATTGTCTCACTCGAGGACTTCATGAGTGCCGCGGCCGCCGGCGAGAAACGCACGCTTCGCATCGTCATCAAGGCTGATCAGGGCGGTCCAGCGGAAGCACTTGCGGACGCGCTCGGTCAGCTGTCGCACGACGAAGTCTCGGTGGAAGTCATTCAGCGCGGCGTTGGCTCGATCACCGAAAGCGACATTCTCCTGGCGCGGGCTGCGGGCGCAATCATTGTCGGGTTCCACGTTCGTCCCGACAACAACGCTCGCGCGGCTGCGGAACGCGAAGGCGTTGATATCAAGCTGTATAAGGTCATCTACGAGGCTGTCGAGGAAGTTCGATCGGCACTCGAGGGAATGCTGCGTCCCGAAGAGCGCGAAGTCGTGCTCGGCGAGGCCGAAGTGCGCGAGCTCTTCAAGGTTCCGAAGATGGGCGTCATTGCGGGATGCTCGGTCCGAAACGGTCTCATAAATCGCCAGGGTCGCGCGCGCGTGATTCGCGACTCGGTCGAGATCTATGATGGCGTCATCGGCTCGCTGCGCCGATTCAAGGACGACGTGAAGGAGGTCCGCGAAGGATTCGAGTGCGGTATCGGCATCGAGAACTTCAATGACCTCAAGGTCGGCGACGTCATAGAGTGCTATCGAAAGGAACAGGTAGCGCGCACTCTGACGTCGACTGCAACTGCGTAACCCGCGTCGGGCGGACCGCGTAGCTGCGGCGATCCGCGAAGAGGTCGCGACCTTTCTGGCGGAATCCGTCAAGGATCCGCGGATTGTCGGGTTCGTCACCGTCACCGGCGTCGAGATGACCCCGGATCTCCGGCACGCGCGCGTGTTCGTGAGCGTCATGGGCAGCGACGCCGAGAAGAACGCAACATTCGAGGGGCTGGACAGCACGGCTACGCATCTGCGATCGCACCTCGGACGATCGCTCAGGCTGCGAGTCGCTCCCGAGATACAGTTTCGCGAGGACGACAGCATCGCGCGCGCGGCGAGGATCGAGACGCTGCTTGCTGAGATCCGCGATGCTGCGCCGCCCGCGGCCCAACGCGCAACGGACTCGCCGTCGTCCTCGGAGGGCGGCATTGATAGCCGGGACAGCTAACGGAACGCGGCCGGCCGCTCCGGTCGAAGGGCTGCTCCTCGTTGACAAGCCGGCGGGTGTAACGTCGCACGACATGGTTCTCGCCGCGCGCCGCGCCTATGGCGAGCGAAGCATCGGGCACCTCGGCACACTCGACCCGTTCGCCACCGGGCTTCTCATCATGCTTCTCGGGCGATCGACGCGGCTAGCGACGTTCATCCATACCGAGCCGAAAGTGTACGAGGCGACGATTCGCTTCGGCACCGAGACCGATACCGACGATGCGACCGGGGTTGTGATTCGGTCGGCGCCGTTACCGGATGCCGCGTCCGTTCGCGAGAGCGTCTCCCGCCTCACGGGCGATCTGATGCAGGTTCCTCCGGCATACTCCGCAAAATCCTCAGGCGGAACACGCGCCTACGATGCGGCACGCCAGGGCGGGCCGCTCGAGCTGCCTCCTGCGACCGTCACAGTCCACAGCTGGGCAATACAGGAGCAGCAAGAAGACTCGTTGAGCGCAGTGATCACGTGCGGGGGCGGGACCTACATCCGGGCACTCGCGCGCGACCTTGGCCGCGCAGCGGGAAGTGCAGCGCACCTGGCCTCACTCCGCCGAACGCGCTGCGGCCGGTTCGATGTAGCCAGTGCGGCGTCGCTCCAGGATCTTCGCAATTCGCCGCCACCCCTTATCGCGCTCACTGTCGTGGCCGGCAATGCCTGATCTCGCTCAGCGCTCGCTTGATTCGTCCCTCCCGCCGAACGTAACGGGAACCATCGTCACGGTCGGCACTTTTGACGGTGTCCATCGAGGCCACATCGACGTTCTCGCACGCCTCGTGTCGCGGGCTGCCGCGACCGGCATGCCGAGTGTTCTCGTGAGCTTCGACCCGCACCCGCTAGAAG
>JALYJX010000267.1 GCA_030775065.1 Gemmatimonadota bacterium
GGCCGATTCCCAAGGGCCCGCCGCTCAAGATGACGCTCACCGAGGCGGATTCGATTCCACCTTACTACGAGATTCGCGAGCCGCAGCAGTTCCAGCAGCGCAATCTCATCGCGACGATTCAACCGGGCTATCTCACGCGCGATCAGATTGTGGTGCTTCGCCTCATAAAGGACGCCTATCCGGAGCGGCCGATCTATTTCTCGACGGGAGGCTACGGGCGAGCTCTGGGTCTGTCGAACTACACACTGCGTCAGGGGCTCGCGGAAAAGCTGGTGGAAGTGCCAATCGTTCCGAGCAGGGACACGGTGCGCGTAGCGGACGGTTTCATCGACGTGCCGCGCTCGCTCGCCCTGTGGAACATCTACAAGGCGCCCGGGGCATTGATCAAGCGCGGCGACTGGGTGGACCGCCCATCGTATGGGATCCCATATACCTACGCGGTGACCGGGATCGTCCTGGCCGACGCGCTCCGGACGCAGGGACGAGCCGCCGAAGCCGAGAAGATCATGGGGACAGTCGCCGGAATCGCAAAAGCGGCCCGGCTCGATGATATCCTCGCTAGCACGGCGCCGGGCGGCTAGAACCACGGAACTGATAAAGGCAAGGTATGTGGCGTGACCTCAAACTGATTACGGCAAGGTATCTGGCGTCAGGTAGCCAGGTTGCCTGGCGTCAGGAACTGCCCGACGACCTACCTCGGCGCCAACGCGCCCCTGGCGCAGCGCGAAGTGGTCGATTGGATAACTGGCAGGCCATTGGGTAGTTGCTGAGGCCTGACGACCTGAGAACCTGACGCCAGATGCCTTGCCTTTATCAGTTAAGAAACTGACGCCGCGTTCGCTCTGAGGACTTACCGCCTCGAGAGTATCTCCTCGAACAACGCCAAAGCGCGCGGATCACGCGACTGCCCCAGCCAGAACAAGGCTTTCTTCCTGATCTCCGGATCGCGATTCGTCCGCGCGATGTTGATCAGCGCCGGTACGCCTTCACTGCGTGGCCGCTGCGACAGCGCAAACACCGCCTGCTCCCGAACGTCACGGTCCACTGCCGCGTCGCCGGTCAGAGCCGCGAGATTCGCGGTTATCGCCTCGCCCGCAGTCTGGCTGAGCCAGAAAACGGCCTGCGTCCGGATTCCGTTTGGCCGCGAAGCGTCGCGCGCCATGCGCAGAAGACCCTGCCAGATCTCGACGCTGTCCGCGAGAGTCATCGGGAAGATCGCTTCGCTGCCGACCCTGGTCGACGACGTATTCGCAACCGACATCAGATAATCGACTGCTTCGCGAGTTGAAACCGGTCCGATGCTCGTGACAGTGCCGACCGCCGGACGCCAGCGGCCGCCGACATAAGTGCGAATCCTCACCACCTGCCCACCACTTTTCGTGACTACGACGCGGACGGGACTTTTCATGCACTCTTCAGTGTATTCCACGTCCTCGGACTGATCGGAGTCCCACGACATCCGGTTGTGTGACCCCCGAGAGACATAGCTCCCCGTTCCGCACAGGTCCGGCCTGGCGGCAAATTCGAGCCGTACCTTTCCGTTGGGCGCATCGGCTATGCGCCGGGCGAGCGACTGTCCATCCGCCGTTACGGCGGTGAGGATCGTAATCCCACCGGCCGTCAGGAAAGCGCGCGCGCGCATCATCGTCATCATCGCAAGACCCTCAGCGGTTGATCAGATCGAGCAGGAACTGCTGCACCCGCGGATCGTGCGACTGGCCGAGCCAGAAGATCGCCTTCTTGCGCAGCTCCGGGTCGCGATCGTTCTTCGCGATATCGAGCAGCTTGCCTACCATCTTCGAATCCTTGCGCTGCGAGTATACGAAGATCAGCTGCTCCCGCATCTCGGAGTCGGGAAGGCTCGAGTAGAGACCGATGAGCTGATCGGCCGAAGCCGCACCCTGACCGGCCCAGAACAGCGCCTTCTTCCTGAGCTCGATGCTCTCTCTGGTGTTGCGGGCGACGTCCAGCAGCCACTGGTCGTTGCCTACTCCGCGCTGCTGCGAAAGGGAGAACAGAATCTTTTCCTTCACCTCGTCGCTTCGGACACGGGGGTAGAGCGAGCGGAGGAATTCGATATTTTCCGAGGACCGGCGCTGGCCGAGCCAGAAGATTGCCTTGCCGCGCAGCTCGTCCGACGCGTTCTCGCGGAGCGCAAAGTCGCGGAGGAACTTCGCGGCATTCGCGCTTCTGTGCTGCGACAGAGCGAAAAGAGCCTTGTCCTTCAGCTCGTCGTTGCTCGACGAGCCCAGAATCTCCTGAAGCATCGTCACTGCACGTTCATCCGGAACCTGCGACAGCCAGAACACCGCCTGCTCCCGTACTTCCTGATCGGGATCGTTGCGCGCGATTCGGAGAAGGATGTCCGCTGTCTCCGGCGTTCGCTTCTGCGAGACGAGGAACACTGCTTTCCTGCGCAGTCCTACGGAGCATGTATCACGACGCTCCAGAACCTTTTTGAGGATCGGCATCGCGCGTTCTGCATCCATCTGAATCAGCGCGTTGAGCGCCGCAACGCGCTCGTCATCGTCGTCGTCCGCGGACGGGCAGCCCCGTCGAGCCGCGCGAATGGCCTCGGCGTCTGCTGCGCCTGCGACTGCACCCGCCACTGCGCCTGATACAGCTCCCGCAACTGCGCCAGTGACGGCGCTCGAAATCGCCGAGCTGACTGCTCCCGACACCGCACTGGTCACGGCTCTCGCAACCTCCGCGGCGCAGGCCTCGTCTCCCTGCCGGGCCAGCTCGCCACAAACGCGCGTACGCAGCGCCTTGGCGTCACTTCGCTTGGAGAGACCCGGGTACCGGCTCTCGATCAGCGACAGCGAATTCAACGCGCTGTGCAGGCGCTCGGAGCCGCCGATGCGATACTCCGAAAACGCGAGATAGTAAAGCGACTCGCCCGCGTACTCGGATTGCGGGTACTGCGCGTAGATCCGCTTGAATATTTCGGCGGCCTTCTTGTAGTCGCCTTTGCCCAGCGCCGCACGAGCCTCACGGTAAAGCGAGTCCGCCGGATCCTTTGCTGCCCATTGTGGCGGCGCCGTCACCGAAAGCGACGTAGCCCGCCCCTTTGCAGCCGCTGCATCGCGGCTGGGCTTCTCTCCGCGCGTGGCAACCTTGTCGGTAGTCTGCCCCGTGGCGCTCATGAAAAACGCCGCGGTGACGACCATGAATGCTGTCTTCATCATCTCTCCCTATAGTCCTCTCGTTGGCCCCGCGGGAATCGCGGTGCGCAAGCGTGACATTACCTGTCCACTCTGAATGCTTCCTTCTATCAGCTCGCGGTCCTGCGCCGCAGCACCCGGCGAGAGCTGAACTATCTGCGCCAACACCAGTTCGAGATCGCCGAGCAGTCTGGCGCGCTGCGGATCGTCGGCCGCCGGTGAATCCAGCAGCAGACGGGTGTTCGACAACAGGTCACGCGCCCAGGTAGAGAGCTGCGCGTCCATCCTTGCATCGCGCGAATCGGTTCTGAACGCCGTCAGCAGCGCCTCGGCGTTGGCGAGGTGGCGATTTGCCGCTACCTGATAAGGACCTTCCGGCCGAACGGATCCATAGCCTGATCCGGTCGGGAGATCACCGGCGCGAAGCGTGGTGCCTGCGCCGCTCCGGGTCGTGGTGCCGCTCCGAACCGTTTCCGATCCGGCCCGAGGAGTGACGCCTGCGACCCGAGTCGGGGCCGTTCGCACAGGTGAAGTCTCGCGAGCCGATTCGATCTCGGGCGCCGATGTGACCTCACGCGCCGATTCGATCTCGGGCGCCGGATCGGTGTCGATTCGAGCAACGGCAGCGGGTGCCGGTGCAACAGATTTTTTGACGGATTCAGCAGGCGCACCGCTCTCCATCGACCACCGGCCAATTCCAACACCGGTCGCAACGAGCAGCACTGCTGCAGCCGCGGCGCCGATCCACCTGTAACGCGCGAGCGGACGATGCGTCGGAGCTGCGACAATCCGCATCGGGCGCACGGCCCGCTCGGCTTGTGCCTTCTCGATCGCCGCCCACATCTCGTCTCGAGGGACGATTGCCGGAGGCTGGTTGTACTGCTGCGCCGCTTTCTGGAGCAGCTCGTCAAATCGGTTGTCGTTATTCATCATGAAACCCACTCCTCTCGGAAATCGGCGAGCGCTTCTCGAAGCTTTGCGCGCCCCTGAAAGAGACGCGTCTTCGAAGTCCCGGCGGGAATGCCGAGTGCCGCTCCGATTTCGTCGTGTGTGAATCCTTCGACATCATGCATCAGGAAAACCGTTCGGTATTTTTCGCTAAGTGAATCGATTGCCGCTTTGAGCCGCGTTTTCAGATCAGGATCGGCTTCACGCCCCACAGTGCCCAGGCCCGAAGCCTCTTCGATCGGGACGTTTCGTGCGCGCATCTTCTTGACCGTGCGAAGCCCGTTCAGGGCGACTGAAACGCCGATCGAATGCAGCCACGTGGCGAGCGACGAGTCGTGCCTGAACTCGGCGATTCGGTCGAAGGCGCGGATGAACGTGAGCTGAGTGAAGTCGCGGGCAAGCTCGTCGTCGCCGGCCAGGCGGTAGGCGAGACGATACACGCGGTCCACATGGCGCTCGTACAACTCGCGCTGTGCCCGGCTTTCGCCGGCAATCACGCGCGCGATCAGTTGTCGTTCGTCCACCCGGCCTCGGCTCTCATCGGTGATTCGAAGCGCCGTCATTTGCCCCTGTAGACACGCTAAGCCGCAATTTGGTTCTGTCGAGGGCCGTTGGGACGGTGAATACCACCGAGGGCGGTCTTGGAGCGAGGAGTCCTGCCGATCTTCTTTAGACCGAGGGGCCGAAGGTGCTGCCGACGGATGCTTGGGTCATCCGCACAGTCGACGTGACGTTATGCTGCAGAATTTCGCAAGCTTTTCCCGCCTTCGGAATGGCGCGTTTCTCGTAACCGATTGGCCTATCAGCCACTGCGATTGAGTCAGTTCTCGCAGACGGGGCATTTCCCGCGAAGCCCGACGGATTTGTCTGCCCTCGGCAGCATATTGTCGCCGTCTACTGTTTAGTTAGGTGGCCACCAGCGTCGATGTAGGAGGAGGCATCATGACTCTCGTCGTCGCCGCAACGATGCTGGCCGTCGTGGGGAGCATGTGCAGCCTCATTGAGTCCAGCCAGAACACAGGTGCGTGACCGCCAACGCCATGGCCGCATTGGTCTTGCCTCCCCAGTGCGCTGAGACCACTTTGCGCTCGGGCGACCAGTTACGTCTCCCTGCCATTACCGCAGTTAGTAGTTCGCGATCACGCGAGCGAATCTCCCAACCAAGAAAGAGGCGCCGATGCGATGCCTTTTAACCGGGATGCTGATGCTGGCCGCCGCCGGATGCACTACCCGCGACGCGGAACCGCGCAAAGCTGAACCGACGGTGGTGCCTACCGCCGTCGCGTTCGACGGCGCCGACTACGAGAACCAGGCGGCGAAGACCGCCCATGGCAAGCGGCTCGCCACGCTATTCGCCTGCGCCGGTTGCCACGGCGCGGATTATTC
>JALYJX010000268.1 GCA_030775065.1 Gemmatimonadota bacterium
GGCCGCGGGTGCTCGGACTGGTGGGAACAGGTGAGGGTTTGAGCTTTTGCTTGACACCCCCAAACGCCAGGACTAGCTTCGCCGAAGGAGAACAAACGTACAACCTGTATCAGGAGCATCCTTCTAAACACTTCTTTGTCAGCAGTGGAGATGTAAAAAAATGAAACACCTGTGGGGGGCACTATTAGTGCTGGCCCTCAGCGCGTTCATGCCAAGCCATCTGTCGGCACAGGGAGTGTCAACCCAAACCGGCAAAGCGCGAGGCGCCGGATTGGAGTTGGGGCAGAACTTTCCAAATCCGTTCAATCCGGAGACGAGGATTCCATTCACCATCGGCGAAGGGCCGGGGTGCACAGATCCAAGTCGATTGTACCGCGTGAGCTTGCGGATCTACAATGTTCTGGCGCAGCCGGTTGCTGTGCCGGTGCTGCAAGGCGGGACTGGGAATGTCGCTGGAGGGGAAGCGCTCGATCGGCTCCTCCTGACCTGCAACCAGTACACGGCTTACTGGGATGGGAAGGACAGCAGGACTCAGCAGGAGGTCGCTTCGGGCGTATATCTGTACAGACTCGAGGTTGATGGAAAGGCAGTAGTCAAGAAAATGCTTGTGTCGAAGTAGGCGATTGACGGGAAATACCTCAGTTCCAGCGCGCTCCCTTTCTGGGAGCGCGTTGTTTTTAGTGGTGAGAGTCAACCAAGAACTACATGCTGGGGGCCTTCAGCAACTGAAGCCGGCAGCCTGGTGCGACCACACATTGTCGACAGTTCTACGTGACGTCGCGTGATCGTTGGACTCCTTCGCCTATTGCCCCTTGATGACCGGACCGGACGCCTCAGACGGGGCGGCTGCAATTCGGTTCAGAAGTCCGTGGATCATCCTGCGCACTTCGATTACCTGCGTCAGTAGCGAGACAAAATCAGACTCGCCGATCAGGCCTAGATCGCGACTCGCAATCAGGTGATACTCCAGCTCCGACGCGGAACTGAGTGCGTAGCGCAGGAAGCGTCCAAATTCGCGCTCGCTGTGTTTTGCGCGACCTTCGACGATATTCGCGGGAATGGACATCGCCGCGCGGATCACCTGACTGCGCAGCGAAACGTAGGGGGACCCTCGAATCCGTCCCGCCACGCGGTGAACGTTCAGCACCAGAGCATGAGCCTTTCGCCAAACATGGAGCTTCTTGAAATCCTGCACTCCGAATCATGCGGTTGGAGCGTGATTCCTACTGAATCGTTCAGTTGCGCCCAACGTCGTTATCGCGCGGATTTGGCCGGATCTGTCCTTCGTGTTGGCAGCACCAAGCTCCCGGCTTGGGACGCTGCTCGCTCCCAGCAGGCAGTTCTCGTTTGTTTGACACCGATTACCGAATTCCCCAATTGCCTATACCAAGCCACTCTGGCAGACAATCAGGGCACTCACATTGCAGCCAGATAGGCCATGATCAACCCGGATCGCCTCACCGTCAAATCCGCTGAAGCGCTCAACGAAGCCGTCTCGGCAGCGCGTCAAGCAGGCAACCCCGTCGTCTACGATCTCCATCTCCTTCTCGCGCTGCTGAACCAGGACGAGGGGATCGTCGTCCCCGTTCTCCAAAAGCTTGGTGTGAGTGTCGCTGCACTTCGCGAGCGCGCGCAGGCGGAGGCGGCGCGATATCCAAAGCAGACCGACGCGCAACCGAATCTCTCGCGCGAGCTGACGCAGATCTTCGATCGGGCTGAGAAAGAGGCAAAGGATCTCGGCGACGAGTATGTGTCGACGGAGCACCTGCTCCTCGCGCTCGCGGAGGTCAAGGGAGCGGAGAGCAAGCAGCTGCTCAATTCCGTCGGCGTCACGCGGGACTCACTGCTCGAGGCGCTGCAGGCAGTACGCGGAACGCACCGAGTTTCCGATCAGACTCCCGAGAATCAGTACCAGGCGCTACAGCGCTACACCCGCGACCTCACCGACGCGGCAAGAAAGGGCAAGCTCGATCCCGTCATTGGACGCGATGAAGAGATACGCCGTGTGATTCAGGTTCTTTCACGGCGCACCAAGAACAATCCCGTTCTGATTGGCGAGCCCGGCGTGGGCAAGACCGCAATCGCTGAAGGTCTCGCTCAGCGAATGGCGAATGGCGATGTGCCCGAGGGACTGAAGAACAAACGGCTGCTCGCGCTCGATCTCGGAGCGTTGATCGCCGGCGCAAAATTTCGCGGCGAATTCGAGGAGCGGCTCAAGGCTGTGCTCAAGGAGCTGACGGAAGGGGAGGAGCAGTTCGTCGTGTTCATCGACGAGCTCCACAACCTCGTTGGTGCCGGGAAGGCTGAAGGATCGATGGACGCCAGCAACATGCTCAAGCCGATGCTTTCGCGCGGCGAGCTGCACGTCGTCGGCGCGACGACGCTCGACGAATACCGCAAGCATGTCGAGAAGGACGCCGCGCTGGAGCGGCGCTTTCAACCGGTGTATGTCGGCGAGCCGAGCGTCGAGAGCACAATCGCGATTCTCCGCGGGTTGAAGGAACGGTACGAGGTACATCACGGGGTGCGCATCACCGACGGGGCGATCGTCGCCGCGGCGACATTGTCCAACCGCTACATCGGTGACCGCTTTCTTCCGGACAAGGCAATCGATCTGATCGACGAAGCCGCATCGCGGCTGAGAATCGAGATCGACTCGATGCCGCAGGAGATTGATGAAGTCGAGCGCCGCATCACTCAGCTGGAGATCGAGCGGCAGGCGCTGCAGAAGGAGAAGGACGCCGCCTCGAAGGAGCGTCGGAATATCATCGAGCGCGAGCTTGCGGGGCTGCGCGAGAAATCCGGCGCAATGAAGACGCAGTGGCAGAACGAGAAGGAGACTCTCGGCTCAGTCGGAAGGATCAAGAAGCAGATCGAGGAAGCGCGCATCGAAGCTGAGAAGGCAACGCGTACCGGCGACCTGGGCAAGGCAGCGGAGATCACGTACGGAACGATCCCCCAGCTGGAGCAGCAGCTGCACGACGTAGAGCAGACGCTGGCGAGCAAGCAGGAAGGCGGCAAACAATTCCTGAAGGAGGAAGTGACCGCGGAGGACGTCGCTGAAATCGTCGCGAGATGGACCGGCATACCGGTTTCGAAAATGCTGGAAGGGGAGCGCGAGCGCCTCACTCGTCTGGAGCAGGTACTGGCGACGCGCGTGGTGGGGCAGGGCGAAGCGGTGCGCGCGGTGTCGAACGCGGTACGCCGCTCCCGCGCCGGACTCCAGGATCCGAATCGTCCGATAGGCTCGTTCATATTCCTCGGCCCCACCGGTGTGGGAAAGACCGAAACGGCCCGCGCGCTCGCCGAATTCCTGTTCGATGACGAGCAGGCGATGATCCGCATCGACATGTCGGAGTACATGGAGAAGCACGCAGTCGCCCGGCTCATTGGCGCGCCTCCGGGTTACATCGGCTACGACGAAGGCGGTCAGCTCACCGAAGCAGTGAGGCGCCGGCCGTATTCCGTCGTGCTGTTCGACGAGATCGAGAAGGCACACCCCGACGTTTTCAATATCCTGCTCCAGATTCTCGATGACGGGCGACTCACCGATTCACAGGGGCGCACTGTCGATTTCAGGAATACCGTCATCATCATGACGTCGAACATCGGCAGCATGTTCATCCTCGAGCACGGAACGGAGGACTGGGATGCGATCGAAACGCAGGTCACGAGCGCGCTCCGCCAGCATTTCCGCCCGGAGTTCCTGAATCGTGTGGACGACATCATCATCTTCCGGCCGCTCGGCGAGGAGGAGATCGAGCACATCATCGAGATTCAGCTCAAGCGGCTGGAGAAGCTGCTGAGCGAGAGGAAGCTTCGCATCGAGCTGACTCCGAAGGCCAAGCATTTCCTCGCGAGGCAGGGCTACGATCCTGCTCTCGGTGCACGCCCGCTGAAGCGCGCGATCCAGCGCTTGATTCAGAATCCGCTGGCTCTTGCGGTGCTCGAGGGACGGTTTCTCGAGGGTGACAAGGTCACGGCCGACATCGACGACAACGGCGAGCTCGTTTTCACCAACCTTGGTGAGGACGCGCGGAAGGCGGGGACTACCGAGCCTGCCGCGGATGACGGCGGGCCCGCGGGCGGCGGGAGTGATGGCGTCACGCCACGGCAGCGACGGGCTGGAGCAGGGGCGGCCGGCTGAACGCGTGAGTCTGTCGCGCGGGCAGATCGATGAGCGCTTCATGCAGAACGCAATTGCGCTCGCCCATGACGCAACGCGACAGAACGAGGTACCGATTGGGGCGATTGTCGTCCGTAACGACTCGATTGTCGCCGCTGCGAACAATCGCACGGTGCGCGATCAGGACGCTACGGCACACGCTGAGCTGATCGCGATTCGTGACGCGTCAGCGGAGCTGGACCGCTGGCGCCTCGACGATTGCACTCTTTACGTGACGCTCGAGCCGTGCGCGATGTGCGCTGGAGCGATTGTGCTGGCGCGTATCAGTCGCGTGGTTTTCGGCGCGTGGGATGCGAAGGCAGGGATGGCGGGATCTGTCGGCGATCTGCTCCGGCATCCGCGGCTCAACCACACGCCCGAAGTTCAGGGCGGAGTGCTGGCAGATGAGTGTGGGCAGATGCTCGCGGAATTTTTCGACTTGCGAAGGGTACAAACTTCGTAGCTCAGCGGCGCGTTCGTGTTGTGCCATCCGCGGTTGTCGGTGTTCCCTGTACCCGATACTTTTCGAGCGCAGGACAGGTGGCCGAGTGGTTGAAGGCACCGGTCTCGAAAACCGGCATACCTGCAAGGGTATCGAGAGTTCGAATCTCTCCCTGTCCGTACCATAAGGTCCGCAGCCCGCAGTACTCCGTAGTTCGCAGTAGTCCAGAACTCATAGCAAAAAGAAAGGCCTGATTTCTCAGGCCATCTTTATTTTCGTGCAGTTGCGACTACTGATAGAAAATATGTATCTCGCTGCCGGGCTCGACGTTCATCGCGATGACCTGATCCACGGAGACGCCGCTCGCGGCAAGCTTCGCCATGATAACAGCGTTGCCCTTCAGCGCATTGCGCAGCGTGGCGATCTGTGCGGCATTCTTCGCAATCGCCCTGTTCAGCGTCGCTGCGTTGCCGGGGTTCGAGAGCTTTTGAATGCTCATCAGATGAATGTCGTTGGCAGTGACGCTCTTCTCGGCGTTGAGAGCGCCGATCTCCTCACCAATTGAGTTGACAGCCGAGAGAAAGCTCGCGATCCCAGGCTCACCACTTCCGTGCTGCGCGAAAGCGACTGAGCTGATGGTCAGCGCCAGCATCGTGACAAGCGAAAGTATTTTGACAAACCTTCTGGTTGGTGCCATAAGAGGCTCCGGAAAAGGGAAGGCAACGCATCGCCTTCCGTCTATGTAATTTAGCGTACTAACGAATCCTTGTAAACGGATGCTTCTGCCGGATATCACAAACATGCGACGCTCCGAAAGTGGAGCCTCCAGCTCGTGACGTCCGCTTGTACGACTGCGAGAATTGATACACCGCATAGCAGAATTAGT
>JALYJX010000269.1 GCA_030775065.1 Gemmatimonadota bacterium
GGGCATGTGGCTAATGCTCCAACAGCTCGAGCCCGACGACTACGTGCTGGCCACGGGCGAGGCGCATTCGGTGCGCGAGTTCGTCGAGCGCGCCTTCGGCCATGTCAGGCGGCGTATCGAATGGCGCGGCAAGGGCGTGGACAAGGTGGGCGTCGACGCCGCCACGGGCAAGGATCTGGTGCGCGTGGATCCGCGCTATTTCCGCCCGACAGAGGTCGAGCTCCTCATGGGCGATTCCACGAAAGCCCGAACAAGACTCGGATGGGTCCCTACCGTTAACTTCAATGAGCTAGTGGAGATGATGGTGGATGCAGACCTGACCGCATTGCAATCCGGAATTCCCTTTACGGTAGAGTCGTCCGACTCGGCTCTGCAGGCACTGCTTAAGTGACGCCGGTACCGCCGGCGACGTGCTACGTCGCCGGGCACCGCGGGCTGGTCGGGTCGGCACTGGTGCGCGCCCTGAGCGCTGCCGGATACCCGGCGCCGATAGTGCGACTGCGGCAGGAGCTCGACCTGCTCGACCAGCGCGCCGTCCGTGCGTTCTTCTCCGAGACAAAGCCGGAAGTGGTTTTCGTAGCGGCGGCAAGAGTCGGTGGAATCCAGGCCAACAACAGCGAGCGATGGGACTTCATTCACCAGAATCTTGTCATCGAAACGAACATTCTCGGTGCTGCGCTCGAAACGGGAGTTGAGCGCCTCGTTTTCTTCGGGAGCTCATGCATTTATCCGCGTCTCTCGCCGCAGCCAATCCGGGAAGACTATCTGTTGACGGGTCCACTGGAAGAAACCAACGAGCCGTACGCGATCGCGAAGATCGCTGGAGTCAAGATGGTCGAAGCGGCCGTCGCAGAGCACGGTGTCGACTGGGTTTCCGTGATGCCGACGAATCTCTACGGGCCAAATGACAACTTCGACCTCGAGACATCGCATGTTCTCCCGGCCCTCATCCGGAAATTTCACGAAGCCAGGGAAGCGCGCGAATCGGGACGTGACGAGCTGGTGGTCCTCTGGGGGACCGGCACGGCTCGCCGCGAGTTTTTGCACGTCGACGACGCCGCAAGGGCGGCGATCCAGCTGATGGAGTCGCGCGCCACCGGCTTGTTCAATGTCGGCTCCGGTGAGGATCTTCTGGTGAGCGAGCTGGCCAGCCTGGTTGCGTCAGTTGTCGGCTACGACGGACCGGTGCGGTGGGACAGCTCGCGCCCGGACGGAACTCCACGCAAGCTGCTCGACTCCTCGCGCATCCGCGCCACCGGGTGGGCGCCGCGCATCCCGCTCGAGGAGGGCATACGGTCGGTCTATGAATGGTACCGCGAGGCCAGCGAATCGATGATGACGAGGGCCGGCCACTGACCCCTCCGGCAATCGTCATCGAGCCGACCCGCGGATGGGCCGCACTCGATCTCCGTGAGCTCTGGAAGTACCGCGACCTGTTGATGATTCTTGCCGGCCGCGATATCAAGCTCCGCTACAAGCAGACCGTCCTGGGAGTTGTCTGGGTCGTGCTGCAGCCGGTGGTTGCAGCGTTGATCTTCACGGTGATGTTCGGCCGGTTCGCCAAGCTGCCGAGTGACGGGCACCCGTATCTTCTCTTCGTTTTTGCCGGGGTCGTCATCTGGAACTACTTCGCCGCCGTCCTTCAGCGGGCGGGAAACAGTCTCGTCACCGACTCGCGACTCATCACGAAAGTCTATTTCCCTCGTCTCATAGTTCCGTTGGCCAGCACCTTCTCCGCGATGATCGATCTCGCGGTGTCGCTAACCGTACTCGGCGCGCTGATGATGATTTACGGAGTGATGCCCACCTGGCGGCTGCTGACGCTTCCGTTGTTCATAGGCCTCGCGGCGCTCACCGCCACTGGCGTGAGCCTGTGGCTCACGGCCCTCAACGTGCGCTATCGCGACTTTGTTCACGCGATGCCGTTCATGATTCAGGTGTGGATGTTCGCAAGTCCTGTGGCGTATGCGACCTCGATTGTACCCGAGCAGTGGCGCCTTCTGTACGGGTTGAATCCAGCGGTGGCGTTCATCGAGGGTTTGAGGTGGGCTATCCTTGGAACAAGCTCGATAACGCCCCAGACAGTCGCGCTCGCGGTTGCAATCGGTGCTGTCGTCTTCATTAGCGGAGCCTTCTTCTTCCGCCGAGTCGAGCGGGGGTTCGCCGATACCGTATGAGCGACAAAGCACTCATGGTTGACGGAATCTCGAAGTCATACCGCATCGCGCGGGCTCTCGTCCGCCAGCCGTACCGTACACTCCAGGAGGACGTCATCGCCCTGCCGCGAACGCTCTGGAAGCGCGCGCTCGGCAAGGCCGAGACGCTGGAGACCTTCTGGGCTTTGAGCGACGTGAGCTTTAGCGTCAATTCGGGAGAGGTGGTCGGCATCGTAGGCCGCAACGGGGCGGGGAAGAGTACTCTGCTCAAGATTCTCTCGCGCATTACGGAGCCCACACACGGACGCGCCGAGATTTATGGGCGCGTCGGTGCCCTCCTCGAAGTCGGCACCGGATTCCATCCCGAGCTGACAGGGCGCGAGAACGTGTTTCTCAGCGGCGCCATCCTCGGAATGAGGCGCAGCGAGATCACGCGACGCTTCGATGAGATCGTGAGCTTCGCTGAGGTGGAGCAGTTCATCGACACGCCAGCGAAGCGCTACAGCAGTGGCATGTATACCCGCCTGGCGTTCGCCGTGGCGGCTCATCTGGAGCCGGAGATTCTGCTTATCGACGAGGTTCTCGCCGTTGGCGACTCCGCCTTCCAGAAGAAATGCCTCGGCAAGATGGAAGACGTAGCCGGCGAGGGGCGCACGGTATTCTTCGTCAGTCACAACACGCAGGCGGTAAGGCAGCTTTGTTCCCGTTGCGTATTGCTCGACCATGGCCGCGTTGCAGCCGATGGGCCAACTGACTCGACACTGGCAGTATATAACCAGCGGCTGCGGGACATGCGCGTGGACAGTGAAACGGGAGTGAACAATCCCGAGAATCGGCGCGGTTCGGGTGCCATCAGGTTCACCGCTGTGTCTGTTGAGGATCTCAACGGGGTCGAGCGATATACTTTCCAGATGGGCGACACAGTCCGGTTTCGTCTGTCGTGCAAGGTGAATTCGCCAATGCGCGGCCTGGCAATTGTTGTCGCGCTGCGCTCGGGAATGTCGCGGGAGCTCGTCACTTCAGTGCGTCACGTAGTCACCACCGATTTGATTCCGGAAGGCGAGACGACGACAGTCGCCATAGATCTCCCGAACGTGTACATCCGCCCGGGTGAATACCCTCTCTATCTTCACGCCAGCGAGGCCGTTCAGTCACCGGTGAACTACGATGTACTGGATGACCTCACTCCGCCCCTTGTCATCGCCGGCGGCGCGCGTGCCGTGCACGACAATTTTGATCATTCGCAACCCTACGGCGTATTCTCAGTTCCTTCGCGCATGGTAGTAGAGGAGTGGCCGGCGACGCCGGGCCCCCAGAAGGCGCGAGTGACGAATCTCGAGCACCAGCAGATAGTTCGATAAGCGAGAGCCGCGCATCATCGACGGAGATCTGAGCGCTCGCCTCGTCATCGGTACGGTCCAGCTCGGTCTGCCCTACGGCCGGCACCGCAAGTCCACGGTAATGTCCGAGGCCTCCGCATTTCGAATTCTCGACGCGGCATGGTCCCTCGGCATTCGAGCTTTTGATACCGCCGAAGCCTACGGGTCCTCGGCTTCACGCCTGCGCGCATGGAGTGACGCACGGGGCAACGCTGAGTCGCTGGAGGTCGTTACGAAGTGCAGCATCGACTCTCCAGACGAGCCGCTTCAGGCTCTGGAGAAGAGGGCTGATAGAGCACTCTCCCGCTTCAAGGGACTGGGCCGCCTTGCGCTGTTGACACATGGCTCAGTTGGAGGGGATCGATGGCCCTCTATCGTTGCGGCATCCGCGGCACATAACGCCGTGGCGGGGCAAAGCGTCTATTCTGCGGATGAGGTGAGCGCGGCTTGTGCTCTTCCTGGCACGCGAAGGCTTCAGGTTCCAGGAAACGTTCTGGATCAGCGAGCGATTCGGGCACGGGGCAGCTCGGCGGTCCTGCTCGACGTTCGCTCAATCTACCTTCAGGGTCTGTTGCTCGATGACCCGAAGCTTGCCGACGCCCGCGTTCCCGGTTCGGCCGGAGTCGCGGCGGCTGTTCAGGCTGCGGCTGCGGCGCTCGATACGGGTCTCGCCCCATTGTTGATCGCCAGCATGCTCAGAGTGATCAGCTCTGGTGACAGGTTGGTAATCGGAGTCGATAACGTGTCGGAGCTCGATGTTCTCCCGGCAGCCTTCGAGATCCCGGATGATACAGTGGAGGAATTTCACAAGAGCATTCGGCGCATCACCGATGATCTCGCCTTGAGTAACTTGCTCGATCCGCGTACCTGGCCAAGTCCGCCAGCGGGATGAGGGTGTGCGCCAGCGTGCGATGCTGTTTGTATGTCGCGACGCTGGAGTCCGACGACTTCATTACATACATTCCCGTTTCATGACGCTGCCACCGCCACTCGCGATCGTTCAGGCCCGCATGGGCAGCAAGCGGCTCCCGGGCAAGGTTCTACTGCCGATTAGAGGGGCTCCGCTGATCGAGCACGTGTGGCGAAGAAGCGTAAAAGCCTTCGGGAAACGACACACAGTCGTCGCGCATCCCGACACGTCCGAAAACGCGCCACTCGTTGACTTGCTCGAATCTCTTGGCGCTCAAAGATTTGCGTGGGAGGGGCCAGAGGACGACGTCCTCTCTCGCTTTTACTATTGCGCGCATCGTTATCGGTGGCATCCCGATTCGGTGATCGTCCGGGTCACTGCTGACGACTGGCGCAAGAGTCCGGCAATGATGCGGCGGGTAGCGAACGGCGAGCGAATGGCGGTGGAGCTGGGCGCGGAGGCATTTACGCTCGCAATGCTGGACGAAGCGCAACGGACCCCTGATCTCCCGCCTGACTTCCGCGAGCACATCACGCTCGCCCTGTTTCCTACGCTTCCACCAAAGCCACCGCCCGGAGTCTGGAGCATCGACAGCGCGGACGATCTGGCTGCAGCACAGAGCGTCGTTGCATAACCCGGGGACGGTAGCAGGATTCGAGGAGGCCTTCGCCGACTTCGTAGGAGCGAGATTCGCTGTCTCATTCGCGAACGGAACAGCCACGCTCCACAGCGCACTCGCCGCGGTGGGCGTCAGGCCGGGCGACACTGTTTCCGTTCCGTGCATCACGATGGCCTCTACGACGATTGCCGTGCTGCATGCTGGAGCCATTCCCGAATTCGTCGATGTCGATCCCGAGACATGGCTCATGCAGCGAAGCGCAGCCGACTACGCCATCCCTGTCTCGCTGTTTGGACTCTGCCCCCCGTATGCGTACTCCAGTCACTCCATCGATGACGCCGCGCAGACCCTCCGCAAGCACGGTCCATCCGCCTTCACCAGTTACAGCTTCCAGGCATCCAAAATCATCTCAACGGGCGAAGGC
>JALYJX010000270.1 GCA_030775065.1 Gemmatimonadota bacterium
CGCCTGGCCCACTCCCGTATTCCCTCATCGGCCTCGATCTGAACGACGGATCGATCTATCCCGATCAGAGAGGAGAATTCTCCGTTCTCGTCGATTTCATTCGGGAAGGCGAGCAGAATCTCGCCTACCGCAAAATCCAGCTCGAGGCGCTGAGACTCGCCGGAGTGAACTACGTGGTACTCGAAGGGCGTTACAGCATGGAAGAGATACGCGCCATCTACCGGCGCACGTCCATGTATTTCCTCGCGTTCTGCGAAAGCTTTGGACTGCCGGTTTGCGAGCTGGAGGCGTGTGGGAGCATGATATACATGCCCGATGCGTACTGGGCTTCGTCACACTGGATCAGTGAGAGCGTCTACGGCCCTCGCGAGCCTGAATACTCGTCGAATTTCGTCGTCTACGAGAATGATGCGGAGCTGTTGGCCGAGCGAATCAGGGAGGAGGCGCGCACGTTCGATCCCGCCAGGGCCAGGGCGACATTCGAGCGAGTGCAGCCTCAGCTGCTGCACGGCGATCGTGCCGCCCTGTCGGAATTCCTAGAGCGTGTCGAGGATGGTACGATCCATTCCCGGCTGCACAAATCACACGTCGGAGTCGGAGGATGACTCCAGCGACCTCTGGCCAGCCTTCCCCTCGAGTGATTGCCTCGGCGGACCGGAAGAAAGATCGACCTGTGGCACCGCACGCTCGAGCTCGTCGGTGATCTCCCACAGCGGTACCTGAGTCGCACCCGCCATTCCCGCGAAAAGCATCGTCGGAAAAGTCTGCTGCGCTGTGTTGTACTGCGTCGCAGTGTCGTTATAGAGCTGGCGCGAGAAGCCGATCTTGTTCTCCGTGGCGGTGAGCTCCTCCTGCAGCTGCGCGACGTTCCCCGTTGCTTTCAGATCCGGGTAAGCCTCGACAACGGCGAGAAGACGGCCGAGCGCGCCCGTGAGCTGCGTCTCCGCGGCCGCGGTTGCAGCAACGCTGCCGGAAGTTGAGGCGGCAATTGCTGTATTGCGTGCGGCAACGACCGCTTCGAGCGTTTCGCGCTCGAAGTTCATCGCGCCCTTCACCGTGTTGATCAGGTTCGGGATCAGGTCGTGACGCCGCTTGAGCTGGACGTCGATCTGCTTCCACGCGTTCTGCACCTGGTTCTTGAGCGAGATGAGCTTGTTGTATGCGCCGATCCCGAAGAACGCGACGACAACGACGATGATGAGCAGCAGCAGGCCAGACATGTGAGCTCCGGTAAGTGAGTCGTGCAGCAAAGATAGCGAAGCGCCGGCCCGCTGCTACGTTTCAGCCCGTGCGACTACCTGTCTCCGCCATCATCCTTGCCGCCACGCTTCTCGCGGCATGCGACAAGCTCGATCTCGAGGCGCCGGCACCGGCTGTTACGGCGGACGTCGACACACTCCCGGCGTTGCCGACGTCCACTCTCGACATTCCATTGACGTACGACCTTTCGCCCGTCGTTCACGCCCTTGAGAAGGCCGTGCCGAAGAAGTTCGGCAACCTCAACGAGCGACACGCGGTTCCCGGCCAGCCGCGAATGCGCGTTGCGTTCGAAGCCGTGCGCGACCCCTTCAAGGTTTCGCTCGACGGGCAGGTCGCGCACCTGACAGCCGTGATTCATTACGCAGGCAGGGGCTGGTACAAGGCACCTGTCGTTCCCGAAGTCAGCAGCTCCTGCGGCGCCGAGGGCGTGAGACCGCGCGCGAGGATCCAGGTCACCTCGGTGCTCAGTCTCACAGAGGGCTGGCGGCTCCGCGGCAAGACCCGAATCGCCGGTGTCGAGCCGTACAGCAGCGCCAACAGGGACAAATGCCGGGTGACGGTCTTCAACATCAGCGTTACCGGCCGGGTCATCGACGCCACGCGGAACCTCTTGAACGACAAGCGGCGGCTTGTCGACCAGAAGATCTCATCAATCGATATCCGGAGCCGCTTCGAGGGCTGGTGGCATTTGCTGCAACGGCCGATTCCACTCACGGACAGCGTGTGGCTCTTGATCAATCCGAGCGCTGTCCGCATGGGCGAGACCGTCGGCGTGAAGCGCACGCTCGTCACCGCGCTCGGATTTTCGGCATCTCCTCGTGTAGTCACCGGCCGTCAGCCCCCCACCGTCGAGACTCCGCTTCCGCCGCTTTATCCAGCGGCCGTAGGAGACGGGCTTCACATCCTGATGGAAGGCGTCGTCGATTATTCGCTTGCCACGCGTTTGCTGGAAAAGGCGCTCGTCGGCAAGATCGTCGAGGGGAAGGGCCAGACGCTCGTAGTGAGGCACGTACGACTCTTCGGGATCGGAGGAGGACGGCTTGCCCTCGAGCTGGAGTTTCGGGGCACGGTTTCCGGGCTCATCTATTTCATCGGCACTCCAAAATACGATCCCGCGACGAACGAGCTGTTCGTCCCCGATCTCGATTACGACGCAGGCTCGGCGAATCTTCTGGTGAGTGGCTTCGAATGGCTGAAGCACGATCAGGTTCGCGACTATTTTCGCTCCCACGCGAGGTGGTCGGTGGGAGACATAATTCAGAAAGGGACGGACCAGCTCTCGAAGGGACTCAACAGGGAGCTGGCGCCGGGAGTCAAGCTGTCGGCCGAGGTGAAGAAGGTGCAGGCTCTGTCGGTGAACGCGCGACGTGACGCAATCCGCGTTCGCGCGCAGGCGGACGCCAACGCGCGACTCACAGTGAAACAGGAGACCAGGTGAGAGAAGAAGGACTGATCCGCGCCGTCGGATTCCGTGGTCTGACTGCCGGGATCATCAACTATACGATCGGCGCGGGAATCTTCGTTCTTCCGGCGCTCGTCGCCGTAAAGGTCGGCGCCGCAGCCCCGGTGGTGTACGTCATCTGCGCGGTCGCCATGGGGCTCATCGTCCTTTGCTTCGCGGACGCTGGAAGCCGCGTATCGCTCTCAGGCGGAACCTACGCTTACGCCGAGGTTGCGTTTGGGCAGTACGTCGGATTCATGGTGGCGGTGGGACTCTGGATGTCGATGGTACTCGCCAGCGCTTCAGTCGCTATCGTCTTCATCGACTCGCTCGGCCAGCTCGTGCCCGCGCTGCAGGCGCCCGTGGCGCGCACCGGGATCCTTCTGCTCCTCTACACGTTGCTTTCGTTTATCAACATCCGAGGCGTGAAGCTCGGCAGCGGAATGGTTCAAACCGTAACCGCCGGGAAGCTCATTCCGATTCTCGTTCTGGTGATCTTCGGGTTGTTCGCAATTCGGGGAGCCAACCTGGCTTGGCCGGGGATGCCGAGTGCCGGCGAAACCGCGCGTGCCACAGTCATCCTCATTTTCGCATTCATGGGTGTCGAGTCCGCGCTGACTCCGAGCGGTGAGGTCACCAATCCCGCGCGAACCGTACCGAGATCGATCTTCGCCGCGCTGGCGATTGTGACCATCCTGTACATCGCGCTGCAGATCGTCACGCAGGGAATACTGGGCGTAGAGCTCGCGACTAACACGAAAGCTCCACTGGCGGCGGCGGCGAAGGTTGTGCTGGGCCGTGGTGGAGAGCTGCTCGTGTTGCTCGGAGCAGCCATCTCGACGTTCGGTTACGTCGCGGGCGACATGCTGGCCGGGCCACGCATGCCGTATGCACTCGGCCGCGATGGCCTTCTCCCTCGATTCCTTGGACTCGTCCACGAGCGTTACCGCACGCCACATGTGGCGATCGCTCTTCACGCAGCAATCTGTGCGGCGCTCGCGCTCACCGGAACGTTTGCAGCACTGTCCGTTTTCGTGGTGTTGCTGACGCTTCTCGTATATCTGGTCTGCTGTCTGGCGACAATTCAGCTTCAGCGGCGCGATGTGCGCGCGGACGGCGAGGTTCCATTCAAGGTGCCGGGCGGGCCTATAGTTCCCATTCTGGCATCGGCCATCATCGTCTGGCTCATGAGCAGCTCTACTCTTCGGGAATTCCTGGCACTGGCAGTAATGCTCGGAGTCTTTACCGTCGTGTTCTTCGTCATGCGCCGTCAGCGCACCCCAGCGCCGGCTTCAACCTGAAATCTCCGCCATGAAATCCTTCCGACAAGTCGTCTTTCTTCTCGCTCTTGCAGTCGGCGTACAAGCCGCCTCTGCCCAGCAGCCAATCGACAGCGCCTACACCGCGCGGATCCGCGAGCTCACCACCACCGATCGAGTCTGGAAATTCAACACCGATCTCGTGGAGACGCTGCCGGCATCGAGCACGGTCCCTTCGCCGCTCAAAGTTCTCGGGTACGTGCCGGGTACACTCGGACGTCTGTCATACGTCGCCGACATCAATCGGTATTTCCGGGCGATCGCCGCTGCATCGCCACGAACGAAGCTGTTTTCGCTGGGCATGAGTGACGAGGGACGCGAGATGATCCTGCTGGCGATCGCCGATGAAAGCACGATCGCCAATCTCGAGAGCTATCGCGCGCAGCTGGGGCGTCTCGCTGACCCACGCGGACTGAGTGCGGTGGAGAAAGCGAAGCTAATCCGCGAAGCAAAGCCCATCTATTGGCTGAGCGGGTCCATCCACTCGCCGGAAACGGGAAGCCCCGAGATGCTGATGGAGCTCGCCTATCGTCTCGCGGTCGACGAATCGGACAACTCTCGCGCGATTCGCTCCAACGTCATAACGCTGATCACGCCGGTCACCGAGGTGGATGGTCGCGACCGCATGGTGGACTGGGACAAGCAGGGGCGCGCTCTACAGCTCGGGCCGGGCTTCGCTCCCCTGATTTACTGGGGGAAATACACCGCCCACGACAACAACCGCGACGGAATGGTGCTGTCGCAGAAGCTGACGCAGAACTTCATGGCCGGCTTTCTCCACTGGAAGCCCGTGGTCGTTCACGATCTCCACGAGTCACTGCCCTTTCTCTACACGAGCACCGGCACCGGCCCGTACAACGACGAGTACGACCCGATTGTCGTGAACGAATGGCATACGCTCGCCTACCAGGAGATCAACGAGCTCACCCGCCGGGGACTTCCGGGCATCTGGACTCATGGCTTCTACGACGGCTGGGCGCCCAACTACACGCTTCTCGCCGTTGCCAATCTCCATAACTCCATCGGTCGCTTTTACGAGACGTATACGTCGTCGGGCGCCGGGTGCCGTAAGGTTCAGCTTTCCGCGTCGGATACCACGCGCCGCTGGTATCGCCCGAACGCGCCGGTCAGCGGCATTCGCTGGTGCATCCGCAACAACATCAATTTCCAGCAGTCCGGCTCGCTCATCGCCCTCCGATACGTCGGTGACCATCGCGAGACATTTCTCGCCAATTACGTCGCGAAAGCGGAGCGCATGATCGCCCGCGGACGCAATTCCGCGCCGCACGCGTTCGTGATTCCGCGGAACCAGCGACACGCGGCCGAAGCGGCAGACATGGTCAATCTTTTCCGTGCGCAGGGAGCCGAGGTTCACGTAGCAACTGCGGACATGGCGCTGAAGGGCGCGCCGGAGAAGACTTCGCCAGCTGACACTGTCCGCCGGGCAGGCGATACCGTCG